>DRAE01000085.1 GCA_011041895.1 Candidatus Bathyarchaeota archaeon | reverse complement strand
TGCTCCTCACTTAGCCTCTCTCCGCCGAGGGCTTCAATGTTTGGACCTGTCCAGCTGTATAGGATCTTGTTTGTTCCATTCTCGTAGTAGAATGCTGGATGCGTTGGATATATTCCAGAATCTATTAGAGCAATTACGATGCCCTTTCCAGTATATCCCATCTCATGGAGCTCTCTCAGGTGAATCTTGTCAGCTATCTGATCTAGTGTGAAGTACTCTGCAGCCTGTAGTGTTGCTGGCTCAGCATATGCACTGTATAGGGCCATTGAAGCCTTCTCAATATCTACCATTGAAACTTTCTTTGGCTTGTCTATGTAGAATCCTTTTACACCTTCTATGTTCGCTATTTTCTCTAGCATTGCTTCGCCGTTCTTGTATGGTATCTTTACTGAAATGAATGGTAGCATGTGATAGAAGTCAGTTACTATCTCTAGGCCTAGGGTCTTCAGGTTTCCGAGGACGCTGTCAAACATCACTGGGTCAACATAGAGGAGAACTACTGCATAATCCAGGGACTTTCTTGGAGCAGCTTTCAGCTCGTGAAGGTCCCTCTTTGCTATTTCAAGCATTTTGTCTTTGCTTGGCAGTGTTAGTCTAGCATATGCCGATGGTATCACTGGTGGTGGTAGGTTCTCTCTGTCTCTTTCAAACTTTATGCCTGACGGTGTCTGTCCCTGGTCATATGCTGCCACGGTCATTGCTGGTATGTAGCTGCTGACTACCAGTATTGACAGTAACACTAGTGCTATAGTCGCGGCTATAATACTCTTATATTTATTACCCATATTAGGTCGCTCGAGTTTTAGAGAGGTTCCTTTAAAAATTTTTTGGTTTTTGTTTAAGCTTCCTGTATAGGAGGCATGTGATACTTATTAACTTTTTTTACGTCATTAAGAATAGTGGTGACCTGGCATGGAAAATGTTGTAGTCACCAAGGATCTTAAGAAAACCTATCTTCTTGGAGAGGTTAAGGTTCCGGCGCTACGTGGAGTAAACATGGAGATCAAGCGTGGCGAAATGGTTTCCATTATGGGGCCTAGTGGAAGTGGAAAGACTACGCTGTTGAATCTTCTAGGAGGTCTTGACAGGCCAACTGCAGGCAAGATCTGGATTGATGGAGTAGATATTTCAACTTTGAGCGACAGTGAACTTGTGAGGCTAAGACTGGATAAGATTGGCTTTATATTCCAGCAGTACTATCTGGTGCCATGGCTTACAGCGTTGGCAAATGTTGAGATTCCACTGATGCTGAAGAACATTCCAAGGAAGGAGAGAAGAAAGAAGGCTATGAAGTTACTTGAATTGGTTGGCTTGGGTAGGAGATTTCACCATGAGCCTTCAAAGCTTAGCGGTGGAGAGCAGCAGAGAGTTGCCATTGCAAGGGCTCTAGCCAATGACCCAAGTATAATTCTGGCTGATGAGCCTACTGGAAACCTTGACACGAAGACTGGAGCGGAAATTGTAAACTTGTTAAAGAGGCTTAACCGTGAGGAAAATGTTACAGTAATCGTTGTT
>DRAE01000114.1 GCA_011041895.1 Candidatus Bathyarchaeota archaeon | reverse complement strand
TTCTTACATGTTACAGATGATCGACCTTGTGAAATAATGTCATGTATTATCGGCTTCAGGTTCTCTATGTTCTCTATCTGCATTGTAAGATTGAATTCTGAGCCGTCTCTTATGAGAATATTTTTACCATGCACCATTCCAATAAAGCCTTTTTCACTATATGCTTGCAGAGTTAGTTTCTTGATCTTAACGTTTGCAGTGGTTTCGACATGTACAGTCGCCATGATCGAGTTTTCATCAAGTGACTCAAGTGAGGTTATGGTGAATTTTGAGTTTACAATGGAGTCTACCAGCGAGGATGTAGCCATGGATACTGAGGCGAACACTATTGCTGAAATCACGACGAGTGTGCAAACTATAATGGCATATCGTTTGTTAAGCATCTTCGAATTAAACATTATGAACAGGATAAAAATACATGTAATGCTGGGATAGTTACTCTATCTTGATGAAAATCTTTGAGAGAGATTTCGTAGAGGTTGAACTTACAAGACATTTCATTGAGAGGATGTTTGAAAGGGTAAGTTCTAGGGTGAGAAAGTTTGACGAGAAAACTTTAATCGATATTGTAACAAACATCGTTAGAAATGGAATGGTTTACGTATCTGATGATGGAAGAATTTCCATCTTTACTGGAAGGTATATGCTTGGCGGAGTATTGAGAGAAGGTAGAATCGTTTTAAGAACTGTTTACACTCCAAAAGTTGACAGTTTGAGATTTAGATTCTTCGCTAAGAGAGCTGTTAAAAGCCCTTGGAAAAATGTCTTGGTAATGAATTTAAAAAGTGTGAGAGCGTGGATTAGAAAACTACTCGAATAATTTTTCACGGTACGCTGGAATATCTAGGAAGCCATGTCCGCTTATGTTTATGCAGATAACCTTTTCCTCTTTCTTCCTCTCGTATTCTAGGGCTTTGTCTATTGCAGCTCTTATGGCGTAACTTGATTCCGGAGCTGGTATCCAACCTTCTGCTTCAATGAACAGCCTGGCTGCCTCAAACACTATTTTCTCATCTATCGGATATGCTATTGCTTTTATGTAGCCATGATGTCTTAGAAGGCTTATTACTGGAGCTGCTCCATGATATCTCAGTCCATCAGCCTTTATCGGCGGCATTTCAACTTTGTGACCTAAAGTATACATTTTGAGTAGTGGAGTATACTCTGCAACATCTCCAAAGTCGTATCTGTACTCTCCCTTTATAAGATTTGGCGCAGCCCATGACTGTGCAGCTAGGAACTCGCATTCAAGCTTACCCTTAAGTACGCGTCCAATGAATGGAAGAGTCATTCCTCCAAAGTTTGATCCACCTCCGAGGCATGCCACTATAAGGTCTGGTTTATCATCTGCCAGCTCGAACTGCTTCATAGTTTCAAGGCCAACGATCGTCTGATGTATCAGTACATGATTCAAAACTGATCCAAGACAGTATACTGCACTATCCAGCTTACTTGCATATTCTAGGCCTTCTGATATCGCTATTCCAAGCGAGCCTGGATGGTCTGGATTCTTCCTTAGAATTCTTCT
>DRAE01000016.1 GCA_011041895.1 Candidatus Bathyarchaeota archaeon | reverse complement strand
ATCAGTCTGTGAGCGGACAGTATGTAAAAGTTCTCTGGTGGATTGTTTAGAAGCTGAGATGCAACCATTGGAGCTGTAGTCTCGAAACCTACCGCAAGCAACATAATGTTTTTACTTGGAGTTTCCTTGGCTAGTTGAAGAGCCTCTGAAGGGCTGTAGATAAGCTTTAAATTTAAGCCCTTCGCCCTGGCATTCATGAGGGATAATTTTGTCCCAGGAACTTTTAGCATGTCTCCAAAGGATGCTATTATCGTATCCTTGTTTTCTAGGCCTACCTGTATGGCCGCATCTATATAAGCTGCTGGACAGACGCATACTGGACATCCTGGCCCTGGGATTACCTCAATCCATTCTGGAAGAAGCGATCTTATACCTGATCTACTTATGGTATACTCGTGCGTCCCGCATACATGCATTATCCTGACCTTTTCCTTTGGCCTTTTAAACTGTTTTATTTCCTTGACTATTTTGCTGGTTAAGTCTTTTCTTCTTAGCTCTAAAAGAGCTTTTTCAATGGTCATTTACCTATTTCCTTTTGAATTTTAGTGTTTGGGCAATTATTGCTATGAGTATTATTCCGATTATAATCATTGCAAGGTTTTCCATGTGATGCTCCTGCTTGGGAGTTACGTAGTAGCTGTAGTCTTCTTGAACGTAGTTTCCAGCCATGTCGTACACTTTGATCTTTAAGTCTACTATGCCTCCACTTCTTGCAGCTGGAATTTCAGCCATGTATGTTATATTGGCAACGTGAATAATGTCTGATTTCTTCTCCTCAACTCCGGGAAGATAATAGAACACTGTTGATCTTTCTACATCGATACCAGACTTAGTTTCATTTATTACCAAGTATAATTTGACAGTCTGATTATACAATGGATTTTCTGGTACGGTATATATGTGGATTATTCTTGGAGCTCTAGTGTCAGGGCTCCTAGGGGGGCATGAGAGACATATTGATGCAACTACGTATGCTCTTGGACCAGCTCTCACTGCTATGATTGCATTTAAATCATGAATATCAGCGTCAGGAGGTGACGAAAGACTTTCGGTGAAATTGTTCCAAGTATTTGGTTGAAGGGTTGCATTCTTATTTTCAGCGATGCTATACACGAGGTTAGGAATAGTATAGTTCTTCTTAAGGGACTCAATATAAATAGTCTTATTATTGTAAACTAGAAAAGATAATACTTCGGCAGTTATAGTATTGCCTTCAGTAGTATTCCAGAAGATGGAGTATAGTATTCTGAAAGTGTTGTTTTCGTCGATGATATAGAAACCCTTAATCCTGATTGTTATATCTGCTTCGACATGCGTTTTTGCAGCTCTGTGAATTCTATTTTCATAGTCTTCTATGAGCCACTCATACTCTGCCATCACACCCGAGAACTTTTCTTTACCGCAGTCAACTAAGAAATATGGCGTACTCTCGACATTTAGCTTTAAAGCTCTAACTTTGCTATAGTTTGAAGCGTAGGATGTATTCAATAAGTGAACTACGAGATGAAATCTGTGGGAGTAATTGTTCATTCTCT
>DRAE01000007.1 GCA_011041895.1 Candidatus Bathyarchaeota archaeon | reverse complement strand
GTCATAAATGTGGGCATCAGGGCATATACTCAACTTGATACTCCATTCATGGTAGTTAGTTCAAGGAGCATGGAACCCACATTACATGTAGGCGACTTAATAGTGGTTAAAAAAGTTGATCCAGAGACTTTAAAAGTGGGCGACATAATTGTATTCTATGTTCCCGAGAATCAACAACAGGAGCCTATAGACTTCCCCATAGTTCATAGAATAGTAGCAATCATAAAAAACAGCTCTGGGATCTACTTTAAGACGAAGGGTGACAATAACGTTGTAGTAGACTACTGGACTATACCAGAAGACTATGTCGTTGGAAAAGTAGTGTTTGCGATACCTAAACTCGGAATGCTACTTTCAGAAGAGAACAAACCTATAGTCATAGCAGTTTTATCAATTTTACTTGTGATTTCCATAGCATATGATGTCTACATCCAAAGCAGGAGGTCCTCTGAAGATGAACACGATGAACAAACTTAGCCCATTCATTGCAATGCTTCTGCCAGTTCCATTAATGTGGCTATCGCTTAAGATATCCGAAATGTACGCTAGTGCGCTATCCGTGGCCTTATCAATCGTCTTCCTGATAGTTCTAAGATCATTTAAAATGCTCAGAGGAGGATTTCCAAATTTTCTCAAAAGAAGGCCTTTACTATACTCTCTTCTGATATTCTTAATGTTCATGGCTCTGCGATCAGTATATGTACTTCTATATGGGTTCCCTGCTGAAAAGGTTTCCATAATATACTTTCTAATGGTCTTCTTCATAGTATACGGGATAAGCTTCCATGAATCAGGATTTTCAAAGGACAAGTTAATGTTAAACATTTTATTTGCCATATTTGTATTCCTGCTGATTTCTCTGGTATATATCCTCTCCTCATTTATAGCCGTCTTCTTACTAGGCCTTCCAATGCCAACTCTAGTGTTTCAAAATCTCGAAATAGTTCCGTTAACGTTCGTTTTCATGACTCTCGTTGTTGGCGTAAGCGAAGAGTGGTTATTTAGAGGATTCTTCCAAAAGCTTCTCTTGGAGAAATTTACTGCTGGAATAGCCTTGACAGTTCAAGCAATCCTTTTCGGAATATGGCATGTAGTGTGGCATATCTCTCCAAATGGAATTGATATTCCTGGAATGTTTTCTCACGTATTTTTCTCATTCATTTGGGGGGTGTTAGCTGGCGTAATGTTCATCAAGACAGGTAGCCTACTTGCTCCAATACTTGTACACGGCTTATGGGATACATTAGTTACGCACCTGTATATTAAGCTCCCAGTAAGTGTAATGGCATATTCTCCCATAGGAGTTGCTTTTATTTCAATAGCTGGAACCTTTCTCACATGCCTTATGATAGTAATAGCCATCGTAGTAGTTCCAAAAACCTCGGAGTACCTTTGGAGGTAGCATCATGCTCAAGGTCAAGGTGCGAGGAATATTCTCCACAGCTCTTACCAAGATACTTTATGACAATGGTATCCACATAGCCGAGCCATCGAGAGTGATCGCTAAAAGGTTAAACCTTGAATGTGAATGGTCATTTGCTAATACCTTAATCATCGACAGAGCTGACAGGCATGGAGTAAAT
>DRAE01000151.1 GCA_011041895.1 Candidatus Bathyarchaeota archaeon | reverse complement strand
GTGTAGATTTTCATCGATAACTTCGCTCCAAGCGGGGTTTCGGATGCGGCATCATAACGAGCATTAACTTTCATGAAGTCATCTAACTCGTATGAGAGCGAGGGAGTATGTGGATCAAACATGTGCCAGCCAATGAAGTAGACTTCCGGTGAAACTGCAAATGAGCCTTTTAAAAAGTATCCCTCTGGAATAGCTTCAAAGAACATTAGAGGATATAGCATCTCATGCTCAGAGACGTATGTTAGCATTGGAAGACTCTCATATGAGTTGCCGGCGGTAGCATGTCTATCTAATGAGATCCATGATATGAGATACATTGTAGAGAGTGGATATGGATATGAAAACCCGATAGCTGATGACACTGGGCATAATGGCTTTCCACTGTGAGGAGCTATTTGAACATCAACCCTGTGAAGTTTTGAAAGGTCAATTACATGATTTGAAATTTGAAGCCTTTCAACATGGGTTACATTAGAGTATAGAATACCTGCAATTTTTAACTTGGCTTCATTATCTGCGAAGGGTGGGTAAAGGAATCTAATGATATAGGAGCCGGGATACAGTATGAAGGGTAGATCCATAACCGTTGCAAGGAACACGTAAAGTGAGGAACTAGGATCCCCTATTCTAGAGGCATAAATCTCCTCTGAATAGAGGCTCTCAACTATTACCAATCCCATGCAAGCGTTTAATAGTTCACCTTTTAGGCCTAGAAGTGTTACATTCAATGCTGACAGAGTTATTGCATTGAATATCATTCTATAGGTTTTATTAGAGCATTCAAGCATTATCTCCCCGAATAGATGGCCTACTGGAAGCGTCTCCCTGAAGCTGATTTCAACGCTTAAAATCTCTTCCTCAAATGGTTTAAGGGATAAATTGTATGCGTCTATGTGGAGGAGATAGGTGTAGTCTATACCATTCTCAAAGAACATTCTCTTATGGAGCTCTACTTCAAGCGTATAATTTGAAACGCTCGCAATATTGAACTGAGACTTATATCCCTTGAGCACGACCGGGCCAAATGCAAGATTCGCTGGGTAAGTGAGCAGTTTTGGAAGAGCGCTTTCAACGACATCTATTACACCTGCTCCACACGTGTAATAATCTTCCTCAATAGGCCTAGCACATTCAATTAACGCAGCTTTCACCTCATCCTGTCCCCAGTCTGGATGTATCTGCAGTAGCAGCGCCGCTGCACCAGCTACATGTGGAGTTGCCATGGATGTTCCAGATGCCATAGTATAGTAGTCATTTATGGGATAACCCATGCTCGTGTTAGCTGCCCTTGCAGCTATAATGTTCTCTCCAGGGGCAACTATGTCCGGCTTAATCGACCAGCTTGGAAGCACCGGCCCCCTACTGCTCCAAGCCGAAACTTTAAATGGAGGCTTCGTACATGAGCCAACCGTTATAACCTCATCCATGCTACCTGGAAAGGAAATTGTAAAGTATCCATAGAAGCCCCCGTTTCCAGCAGCCACAACTACTATCGCACCCTGTGAAATAGCCCATTTAATGGCCTCGGCAACTGGTTCAACGTATACATCAGTTCCAAGGCTCATACTTAAAATATCCACCCCATGCTCCACAGCCCACTCAATGCC
>DRAE01000013.1 GCA_011041895.1 Candidatus Bathyarchaeota archaeon | reverse complement strand
TCGGACATATCTGCTGGAGTCTTGCCAGATATGCCACATTACACGGTTGTGATCACTAGAACAAGTGTTGGGCAGAAATTGTTTGAGAGAGCTATCGCTGATAATGTTATCAAGGCAAAGCCATTAGATGAAAAGCTCCTTGAAAAGCTGAAGCGGAGAGCATTGAGTAAAATGCATAGAGCTGAAAAGTATACGATGCAATTCATGTAAAGGTGATTGAAATATATTCAGAGAACACTCATATTTTCTGGTTTTAAATGGCAACTAATTTGAGAATAGAGGATATATTCAAAGAAAAAGACGTTGGTAAAATTCTCATAATGTCCGATTTCTTCTTAGATGTAATATCGGCATATACAAGCTCACTAGAGGATCTTCTCAACGAGATAGAGAATACAGCTGCAAAAGGTGGAGGATGCATTCGCAAGATCAAATGTCTTGTAAAGCCAGGTGGCAACGCTACAAATACTGCATTCGCATTAGCTAAAATGGGAGTACATACAATTCTAATGTGTAAAACGGGAGTCATCGGAGAGTCGATTATCAGAAAATTTTCCGAGAGCACTACACTTAAGCCTCTTGTTGCAAGGGGAAGAGATGCAATAACAGTGGCTATTGAAGTTGAAAACTCAAACATCATGCTAAATGATATAGGATCAAATGATGACTTTGGCTTCAAGGACTTTATCTCACTATACAGGACATTAAGTGAAAAGGAATTTTCAAATGTTAAGGTAATATGTGTAATGAACTGGGGTGTAAACAGAAGGGGAAACGAGCTTGCAATAAGAGTTTTTTCAATGGCCAAAGAAGACTTTGGACATATTAGGACGTATCTCGATACTTCAGATCCAAGAGATAAATCCATTATAGAGATCAGAGAGCTATTCAACAGCGTAGTAGGGAAAGGCCTATTAGATGTATTTAGCTTAAACGAGTATGAGGCAGTCAAATTCACAAGAAGTATACTCGGTAAAAAATCTCTCCCTGAAGAATATACCCTTGAAAATGCATACAAAGCATGTGTAAAGTTAAGTGAAAACTTCTCAGACTGTAGATTTGATCTTCATACGTCTGAGTTTTCAGCTTCATTTTCCGAGGGAGAAGCACTTTCAATTCTTCCAGCATTCAACGTGGAGGTGAAAAGATTAACTGGTGCAGGAGATGTGTGGAACGCTGGAAACATACTTGGGGAACTCCTACAGTTAGAAAACTATGATAGACTTCTTATAGCAAATGCCGCAGCGGCGCACTATATTTCAAACGATGAGGGCACCTATCCAACAGCTGAGGACATTATAAATGTCATAAAGAAAATCCCTCAAAAAGAGATACTGCTCAACGTCTAATCACCTTCAAAGTTTTAATTCCATAGGGTTCAGGAATAACTCTGCCACCGATTTTTCTTAGGATCGTTCTCTTAAGCATATTGGCTTCATAAATTTCAATGCTTTCCCCATTCTAACTATAGCACTATTAAATTGAACTCTTTTCCATATTGAAACTATGATGTTAGCTTCTTTTACAGAAGCTTATATCTTTTAAATGGTGCTGGAAATGAGGTGGAGTATAGAGGATAGACCAGCGTACTCACTCTTAAAAGTTCAACTTGA
>DRAE01000011.1 GCA_011041895.1 Candidatus Bathyarchaeota archaeon | reverse complement strand
TCCTGATAATTCTCTTAAGGACGCAATTGCCCCCGTAGCCTAGCCCGGTAAGGCGTCGGCCTTGTAAGCCGAAGATCCCGGGTTCAAATCCCGGCGGGGGCTCCAATAAACTCACATTTTAATGAGACCTTTTTTAACAAGCTTACTATAGAGATTTTTTCTCCTTGCACTTTCTTTGAGAGCTTCAAGGGCGGGCATTTTCATTCCTGCAAGATAAGCTAAGGTTGCACCTCCACCCAGGCTTATATGATCCATCTCATGCTTTATCCCCATTATCTCAGCGACCGCACCCATATGCCCTCCACAAATAAGCTTGAATGCTTTGCTCTTGGCCATTGCCTCCAGTATTTTTCTTGTTCCAACACTGGATTTCTCCTCTTCAATTACCCCCATTGGACCGCTTGCAACAACCGTCGAAGACTGCATTATTATCCTTGAGTATTTTTCGATTGTATTTTCCCCTATGTCAACAATCTTTCCCCTTATATGATCTCCGGCATTTACTATCTGGTATTTTCCCTCGATTTTGATGAGAAGATCATCGGGAGTTAAGACCTTGTCTTTGAACTTTCTGATTATATCTCTCGCCAGCTCCTCGACCTGCCCATTTTCAGGAAGAGATTTGTCCGGAATTTGATATCCCTCAGCTGCCAAAAGGGCGTTTGCTATTAATCCCCCTGTAAGAACATAATCTGCATTTCCACGTTCTAAGACTGCCTTCATCATCTTTAATCGATCAATTACTTTAGCTCCTCCAACAATGTACGTGCATGGGGAACTAGTCTCCTCAAGCACCATATTGAGAGCTTTCAGCTCTTTTTCCATAAATCTACCTATGAACGATGGAAGCACCATAGGGAAACCTACTATGGATGGTTGGCTTCTATGAATGGTTGGAAACGCGTCATTAACGTATATGTCAAAGAGTCTATAGAGTCTCTGAACAAGCACTGTACGGGAAGCTTTGTTGAATGGAAATTCTAAGTTTTCCTCTGAATAATATCGTAAGTTGTCAAGAACAATGATTTCTCCAGGTTTGAGCTTCTTTATCCTATCTATAGCATATGGCCCAAAGATGTCCGGTATAAACTCAACATCCTGGCTTACATATTTCGATAGGATTTCAGCGTGTCTCTCAAGTGACGTAAAGTCTCCCTTTCCAGGTCTGCTTTGATGAGAAGCTAGAACCACAGAGCAGTCCTCAAGCTCTTTCAGAGTTTCCTTCACAGCTTTTATTCTGCTAGTATCGAGAAATTTTCCAGTGTCAGGATCTATTGGAGAGTTTATATCGACTCTTAGAAAAACTCTAAGCTTGTTGAGCTTAATGTCGCTTAAAGTGTACATGCCAAATATCACCGCACCCCCTCCTAACTGTAATCTTTATAATTTTTAAGCGAGATAAAATTAATTGGACGCCGGGGTGGCTGAGCCTGGCACAGCGTCGGACTCATAATCCGAAGACCTGGGTTCAAATCCCAGCCCCGGCATCCAACCATTTCATTTTCCAGCGATTATATTCTTTATTTAGGTGACTACATGCTGAGGAAGGTAAAGGGAGTAAGAGATATACTTCCACCAGAATCCATCAAGTTTACATATGTCATAGAAAAGTT
>DRAE01000116.1 GCA_011041895.1 Candidatus Bathyarchaeota archaeon | reverse complement strand
TGACTGTATGGTCTACGAAGTCTATGGATTTAATGTTCATGAGGTCAATTATTGACTCTTTTTCTCCTATGGTGAAGGGTTTCAGCTCTCCGTCTTCGAAAACATATCTATCAACTTTAAAGCCGAGATACCTTACATATCTTGCAAGCCTGAGCTTTACCTTGTCCACGTCGACTCTTGACTCAGCGATCAACCTAGATGATACGTCGCCTATGTTACCATATCCTCTGAGCATTGTCATGTTTACACCTCATACATTGGATTCAATTTTGGGAGGCTTTCTCCCAAAGAGCACTGAGAAAATCATTCTAGGCCACTTAAATAGCATTCGATAGGCTTTGAGACCCATTCCAATTTTTATCTTATCAATTTTGGAGAGCTTCATTATGGTTGGGGCAACCGACATATATATTGCAAGATCCCTTGAAAGTAATTCTCCAGCCTTCTTGTGAGTGTTAAAGTACTCGGCTATGAAATCCCATCTTTCATCTACATCCTTGAACCATAGAAGCTCTCTTATAAAGTACTCGTACTTGAAGTATTTGCCGAACTCTTTTTTCCACATGCGTTCATAGGCTGAAAGCTTGTCAGTAGTATAGTCTCCAGTTTCATGCATCTCTGAGATCAGTTCACCGGCAATCTTGCCGGATTTAACTGCATAGAATATTCCCTCCCATGTAATTGGGTCAGCGAATCCTGCTGCATCGCCAACCAGTAGAAACCTGTGGCCATACGTCTTTTCAACGCATTCATCCGGATTCAAGTGTCCAAGAATAAACTTTCCATTAATCTTCCTCGGCTTGAATCCTTTAAGCTGTTTTGACGCTAATGGATGCTTTTCAATAAAGGACTTGAGTCTTTCATCCAGCCTTTTAACACCCATTTTCTCGGTTAAACCCACTGAAACCTCCTCTTTGCGGGGGAATATCCAGCAGTAGCTGCTTCCACTAAACCTTGAGTCAACGTAGAAGTTCAGCGTGTTCCCTATTCTAGAGTCGATGTCCTCAGCATTTCCCTTAAGCTCCATTTGAACTGAGACAGAGTACTTTGACGGCTTCACGCCAAGCTTTCTCAGCAGGAAGCCATTTACACCAAATGCTCCAATGATAACTTTTCCCCTATATGTTTCACTTTTCCCCTTTTTCAGGCACTTTACCTCGACATAATCTTTTTGAAGTTTGATATCTTTGACAAGGCATTCATGCTCAACCAGAGCTCCAAAGTCGCTAGCCTTGTCTCTCAGCCATTGATCAAATTTTGGCCTGTAAACCGTGTATCCTATGATTTTACCAATGTTCCCAGATATCTTGCCCTTGGTTGGAACATATATGTTGACCTCATAAACTGGTCTCTCAACTATGTCCTTTGGAATTCCAAGCTCTAAAACCTTAAATGTCCTAAGAGGCATTCCTCCAGAGCAAACCTTGTACCTGTTAACTGGCCCCTTTTCAAGGAGGGCAACCTTTAAGCCTTTCCTAGCAATGGTGATTGCAGCAGTTGCTCCAGCAGGGCCTCCTCCAATCACTATGGCATCGAACATCAGCATCAATTAATATTAGCTGATTACACTATTTCTCTTGTTCTAAACCATTATGAAAGTGCAAGACAATGAAATAGATTTTT
>DRAE01000005.1 GCA_011041895.1 Candidatus Bathyarchaeota archaeon | reverse complement strand
ACTGCATATTTTGCAATATGAGATAAGGTATAGTTTCCCGAGATAAATGTTTCAATGAATGCCGCTATAACTAGTAGGATTATTATCATTAGGAGGAGGCTGCCTATTTTCTCTGATAGGATGAATATTGAGAGGGCTCTGTCCTTGAGTGAGGGCTTCATTATCTCCACGAAGAGCTTTAAGCCCATAGCTCCTCCAAGGATGAATGAGAAGAGTTCTGGAATAGCGTGTGGGAGAAGAAGTGAGAGAATGAATTCTGGTGGATTGCACTGTAGGGAGTACGTGACTACTGCTCCAATTATGCCTCCATTTAAAGCTAGAATAAGTATAGTTGGAACTGCGGCTAAAGGTGACAGCATAAGCTCCATTGCAACTATTGAGAGATTGTTGAAGAATATCATGAGAAACATGTTCACGTCTCTTTCAAGGGATGCACCAGGCATGCTAGGTATTGGGAAGAGATTAGCAAATAATACACCTATTAGGAAAGTGATTGTGAATATGAAAGCTGCAACTAAGGTGTAGCTTTTGAAAGCTCTTATATTGATTGGTGCATGGTAGAGGAGAGTGTTTAAAAATTCCTTGGTAAAGTTCCTTTTGGATGCTTTAAAGCTTTCAAGCGCTCTAGCATATAGGGTTTCAGTTAACATGTCGAGATATAGGTTCTCCTTCACAGAGTCTGGAATTTTCTCCCTTGAGATTTCTCTAAGCTTTTCAACTGGAGAGCCCTTGCCAGTTGCAAGTTTTGCTTGATATGAAACGTAGAGTTCTGTTAGGAGTTGATTAACTTTGCTTGAGAACTCCTTTGAATCTAATGCTCCGCTTAGGAAGGCCTTTTCAACGGCATCTAGCTCGTTTAAGATGCTCTTTATAGGTCTAGCCTCCCCGCATTCTTCAATGATTTTCTGGCTTAGAATCTTTCTATCGAATACGACAAGCCCTGAAAGATAGTCTGAGAGCATCTGCCTAGTTTTTAGGGCGAACGGGGCTATTCCAAGTGTTAGCATGTCTAGGGGAACGGTAAATGTTTTTACAAGCAGTCTTGAGAGAGATGGGGGCTTGAAATTGAATCTCTGGAATATTCTCATTCCGAAGAGTAGCATTCCAGGTGTTCCACCTAGAAGATATGGCATGATGGTCCAGCATATGACCATTGAGAGGACAAGTGACCCCTTCAAGATTGTTTGAAATCTAAAATATGCGAGAAGCCCTAACGACAGATGTGGGATTCCACCATACCATATTGTGAAAATGGATAGTGCGAGAAGAGAAAATGTGAGGAAGTCTACTATGCCGGATAGTGTTCTCTTTGGAGGGGATGGTGTAGGTAGCTCTATTAAAGCTATCCGGTTAATTTGATCCATATCTTTACGTCCTCAACATCTTCTAGTGGCGTATATTCAACGCCTTCTCTAGGCTTTTCTATGAGTTTAACCTCTTTTATATGCATTACATCCTTTATAAGCTGTATCTCCGATGATATTTTCTCAAGTTTCTCCTTTGTAGAGACTATTTCAAGCAGTGGAATCTCCGCCTTCAATGATATTCTGTTGGCGGCCTTGACTCTTCTAACTGTGGCAATTATCTCCTTCACTATTTTACCAGTTTCTGCTTTCTCCTCGTCTACGAAATCGAATTT
>DRAE01000153.1 GCA_011041895.1 Candidatus Bathyarchaeota archaeon | reverse complement strand
TACGAGAGTTATCGTTGAGTTAACTTCTATAGAGAGCCTTTCTACATAGTATTCGTGTCTTTCAAGTGGATCGCCTAAACCTATCTTGAAAATAACTTTCATTATTCCTCCACTATTTCTCCAGTAAACCACCTCTATCGCGTATTCTCCAGCCCATTCAAAACCTCCCCTTGGCTCACCACAGTCATTTACATACATGGAACCCTTTAATATGATGCGTGATAGATCCCATGGATTGTATATTAGGTGGACTGTAACCACTAGGAAAAGAGAGGCTACTGTGAGAATTAGGAGAGCATACAGTCTGTTAATCTTCAATGTCTGCCCTCCAATACTTTTTCATAGTATATTCTTGCAAGCGGCTTTGCCTCGATTCTATCTATGGGGATACCAAGCTTGTATGTTAAGGATCTCATTTTGAGAGCTATCTTCTCTAGGTCCATTCCCCACACTTCTATTTCCCCAACATAGCCTAGATCCTTGACTTTTTCAATGCATAGGATTTTACCTTCGAGGGCTTCAAGTCTGTAGAGGCATCCCCACTCCTTTTTAACTGTTATCCAGTGCCTGAACCCCAGGTCTCGGACAATTTTCTTTGCCGTTTTAAAAGCTCCTCTATAGAATTCGATTTTACCTCCCTTGTAAACTGTATGCTTGAAAGGTATTCCCTTTACTGTAACGTATCGAACACGTGTAAACAGGATCTGTGAATACTTTACTGGTTTAATCCATCTTCTAACTCTTAGAAGTTTGAATCCCTTAACCCACTCTTCTCCAGCTTGCTCAGGGATGTAGAAGACATCATTGAAAGCGTATTTCCTAAACACTATGGGGTTGAATTCATTAACTCGCTTCATGAACTTGTCGATGTCATCTATTAGAAACCTTATCTCACATTCAAATCCTCTCTTACCCATAAGCTAAACTATCCTTTATAGGGAATAAAGTTAAATAGCGTAGACAGCTAACCTCGATAGGTTGAAATGACAAATAAGGAGCTAATTGAGCTACTTAACAAGGCAATTAAAATGGAGCTTCGAGTATGCATCCAATACATGTGGCAGCATATACTCTGGGAGGAAAAGGAAACTAGAAAAGCCCTCGAGAAAACAGCTATCACCGAAATGAAACATGCTGAGAAAATAGCTAAGAGAGTAGTTGCACTTGGAGGAACTCCTGCAACAGAGCCAACTCCAGTGGAAGTGGGAGAGACTCCAGACAAGATGATAGCTATAGACATTGAAAATGAAAAGGGAGCTATAGTATTCTACAAGAAAATCATAGAAACAGCTGAGAAACTGGGAGATCGTGAGACGGCGAACTTGTTCAAGGAGATACTATCTGATGAAAAGAAGCACTTGAAATTTTTCCAGGAAACTCTTGAAAAGTTGCACTCAAAATGACTAGGAGAATAAAGTTTACAGATTACATCAGGAGAATAGCGGAGGCTAACCCAAAGCTTGCAGAAAAGCTGTACAAGGTATACAAGGAAGCAATTGACAAGCTTTCATTCAAAGCTCTGCACAAACTTCTAGACCTAATACTTGAAAATGTAAAGGCCTTTGGAACATGGCAGAACGCTGGCAGGGCAAGAGCGTATCTCTTCGAGGAGTTCATGGTTAAATTACTATCTAAGCATCTCAAAGGGTA
>DRAE01000105.1 GCA_011041895.1 Candidatus Bathyarchaeota archaeon | reverse complement strand
AGTTTCCTTGATAGATAGAGAGGAGTTTCCTGATGCATATAGGATCTCAATCCTAGATTTCTTAATCGCGCCTCCTGAGAAGTCATATGAGATCAGAGTTGCGATCTCTGATTGTTGCATGTTACATGACGAGTTCTGGTACATTATTAGGTAGTCTATTTCAGATTCTGTCGAGTTAATGGTAGATGCTCCAGTAAGTTTGACCGTAGATAATTTTGACTTAGACGCTACAATTGTGGACTCATCATTGAGTATTATGACGGCTCCCGCACCTTCTATCTTGGAGTTTTCAATAATTATCTTGCTGTTGTCATGGGCTTCTATAGTAAATGGAAGGTATGCAAATATCCTAGAGTTAACTATTTTCAGCATTGATGAATCCTTTAGCTCGATCTTGAACTCTCCAGCGTAGCTTTGGCTTATAACAATGTCTCCATCAATTATCTCAAGAACTCCTTCTCCAGCTACCTTATATCCTCCAGATAGAACACGACTTCCCGAAATTGTGGTCTTACCAGTTATACTAGTCACATACTCTAGTAGCGTAGGGGAAATTGCTAGGAGGATGATAACTATCGCAGCTATTGCAAGGATCCTTTTGTTTTTGATGATGTCCTTTAGCTGTAGTTTCATGAGATTCATGTTAATCACCGATCGCGTTACAGTTCAACTGCTAACTTATAAGATTAAATGACGTAATTAAAGCTTCCATAATATAGATTAACTTCTAGGGTATTTAACAAGAGGGGAACCTCAGAGTAACTCTGACTAATCATCCGCCATCATTAATCCTGGCTCTCTTCATCGGCCATAGAAGATATAGGGAAACTTCTTTTTAACTTTTGGCAGTAGAGTTGTTAGATTCACTTCAAAGAATGCTACTGGGGTTCTTATTCCAAAGTTTAACAGTACCTCAGGATTCACTTCCCCAGTCTCACCTACGTGTTCTTTATCAACTAATACCTCCGCTGCCCTACCTTCTATGAAGTATGGCTTAGTCAATGGTCTCAAGCTTACCTTTAAGTTGAGGGCTTTCATTAAGGCGAAGAGTGGAGCTTGTATAGCTTCAAAGCTCAGAGTGTCATCCGTTATCATTGCACATATATGTCTGAAGTTTTTGGCCTTAGTTTCATATTTTAGGTCGACTTTGACTACGTCACCTACCTCAAATATCTTCTGTGGAAGTTCAGCGTGAGCATTCTTTGACACGAAGTCCAGAAGTATTGGGAATAGTCTATCTCTTAGAACTGTATACTCTAGTGAAATTGGCTTCTCAACCTCAACGACTTCCTCTTCGAGTCTGAGAGTTTTCTTAAAGAGAATGTCTCTGTTAGTGAACGTGAATGAACATATCTCCTGGAATCCAAGCCCTATCATTATATCCTTAACCTTCTCAGATAGTACAGTTTCATCGGTTAAGCTTCCAAAAGTGAATACTTTAGGCGGTATTGGGGAGAGATTATTGTATCCATATATTATGGCCACTTCTTCGACGAAGTCTATCGGATGAAGGAAATCCACCCTATAGAATGGAGGAGTTATTAGAAGCTCGTTTTCCGAGATGCTTTTCACAGTGAATCCATGCGCCCTTAGCTTTTCTTCAACAAATTTTTCATCGATATCTATCCCAAGCATTTTTCTGATGTAATCTATACT
>DRAE01000084.1 GCA_011041895.1 Candidatus Bathyarchaeota archaeon | reverse complement strand
AGAATTGCATCGTTGTATAATATGATTTCCTCTAGAAGCATTAGAGTCGCAGATTGTATCAGATGCTTTCCAGGAATTAACTTAACTCTCCACAGGAGAGTTCCATCCTCCATTGAAAGCTTAACTAAATAATCCTGAGCAAGAATATAGATGACGCTGCCATTTATAATGAACCGGCAAAGATTAGTTTCTATAGGAGCTTTAAGCTTAATTCTACTTACAATATTCATCTTATCGTCTAGCCTCAGAATGTAATCTCCACTAATCGCATATAGAAAGCCATCGCATGCAAGCATGTGATACGATGAGATTTCGAAGAAAATTTCCTTTGAAGTATACTCTATGTCTCTATCTGTTATATGCAATTCTATGACATATTCTTTGATGACTGATATCAGTTTCCCTTTGAATAGGATAGGCACCTTTGGGGATATGTGAGCTTTCCAAGAGGGGATTATTTCAAGAATATCATCATAGGACATCTTTTCTACATTGTGCTGAAATGAAATGGTGGACACATACGTTACTTGACCAAAAGAATTAAACTTTATGAGAAGCAGCGAGTATGTTACTTCATAGTTGTAAGCACTTACCCAGAACCTCCCTACTGGATAAATTACTACTGTGTAATTGACAATAGCATATTCGCAATCTGATATACGGTAGCAACCCGGAATGTAGTCAAGTGAAACTAAAATGACGTCTTCAAGTGTACCATCTAAGCTATGAAATGAGACTCCTATGATATCAGTCCGAGATAACATTTGATGTGCCACCTTATAACAGCCATGAATTATGTATACTGTAACCACTGTAGTGTTGTATATCATGGCTTCTTTGATAAGCATAGATTCAATAACTATATCCGAGAGTTTCCTACCTAGTGCATATATGGGGGTATCGTATTTAAACAGTGGAGATATATGCAGTTGATGCGATACTGTATCGAATACGCAAAGGTATGAACTTTCGATAAAGTATATACGCCTATCATAGTATTTTGGCTCCTGTAGTCTGAGATTTGAATATAGTGAAAGCTCTGGAAATCTCTGATCTGGAGAAAGTTTAAAGCAAGTGACGGAAGAGATTGCTGGGGGAAGATGTGTAGGGAAAATACCCGTACGGGCAAGTGAACCACGGTAAAATCTCCAACTTAATTCACCAGTGAAATTGTTATCCAATGCTGTTGAAGCCAGTTGTAGGGGCGTGAAAAATGCCATTGTGGTAAATAATGTGAGCTGAAACATTAAAAAGAGTACAATCAAGCTTGCAGCATTCTTAATTAGAGGGTGTGGGAATTTGCATGGCATAGCCAACCACTATGGTAATCTCGATAAAAATAAGCTTTCCTCAAGGAAATATATGATTCATATCTTGCATTTAATTGCAGCTTTGTACAGATATATTATAGCCTCAGATATAACCAAGTAAAGTGAAGTTAGAAATGAATAACCGAACTTTGACTTTAGCAATTATCATCCTGGTTTTCATGTATCTAGGATGTATTTCGCGCACAGGTGAGGTTGAAATACATTGTGTTTATAGGAAGTATTTTATGGACAAGATGTCTAATGTGAACTTTTACTGGAGCTCTCTTTTCAGTAACGCTTCCCATACATGTTTTATCCATTCCAATTACAATGTTAGCTGCTTATCTCCGGGAAAAGTTGCTGT
>DRAE01000006.1 GCA_011041895.1 Candidatus Bathyarchaeota archaeon | reverse complement strand
AGAAATATGGCGTACTCTCGACATTTAGCTTTAAAGCTCTAACTTTGCTATAGTTTGAAGCGTAGGATGTATTCAATAAGTGAACTACGAGATGAAATCTGTGGGAGTAATTGTTCATTCTCTTGTTTAGTTTGGAAACCGCCTTCAAAGCCATATTCATGTCGCTTGAGGTCGTATTTATGAAAAGTTCAACTAATGGGACGTGCGTTGGTTTATACTCGAAAACCTTACTCTCAGAAACTGGTTTTATCGCTAGGCATGATGTTAAGGGGGTAAATAGAGAGAGTACAGTAACCATCAACAGCACGATACCTAAAGTTCTTGATAGCTCTGACATTACAGAATTCACCTCTTAAGAATGGATTAACCACGTTTTCCATTAATAATTTAAACGAGCGGGTAATACGTACATTGCCTAGATCGTTTATATCAAACCATTTAGCCTCTATGGCGTCGGATGAACTGCTTAACTTTGTATCTAGTGGAGATGCAAGAAACTCCATTATCACGTAATGGTATTTAACAGCTCCATTTTCATCTTTAAGGTTCACGTCGACTATTGCAATGGGCATTTTCACATCTATTTCTATGCCAGTTTCCTCGCGAATTTCCCTTTTAACAGCTGCTTCGAGAGGCTCCCCAGCTTCAGGTAAACCCCCAGGTGGGGACCATAGTCCTTTAGCAGGGGGCTTTGCTCGTTTCACGAGAAGTACCTTGCCCTTGTAGAGTACTATGGCTGCTACCCCGACGATGGGGTGGCTAGGATACTCTCGCACCATTCTCTACACTTAGGAATATTTAGGAGGAAATTGATATCTAATTAATTGATGAAAGAGGCTGGCGTAATACTATTAATTTCGAATTTGATATTATTTGGAATTCTTTGTCTGGCAGCTGAGGTGGCTATATTCCTGGTAAGAGCTTGGTTGGGACCTGAAATTTTCACCGTGTCACTTTTTGCGCTCTTAGCTTTAATTGGAATAATCTCTGGGAAAATGTTTCCATATAGGGGATTTGGCTTTTTTATTTCAGCAATAGTATTTTTGCTTTGTTTTGCACCGTTTGCGATGGTGGTCTATGCGTTAAAGCCTACCATGAGAACAACCTTTTATATGATCAATTATCTTGTAGTTGGGGCGTTGATGATCATCATCGGTAGGCGCATTACTTCCTAATCTTGTCGAGTCTCAAGACTTCTATGTTGTTCTCCTTTAGAAGCTCTACTAAATTTTGTCTGAATGGATTCTTTATACCCTTCCATTGGATGAGAGCTTTACATGGTTTTTCAACTACTTTCTCGAATGATTCTAGTATAACTTCATTTTTGACACCCATTGGAAAAACGTATCCTGGAGCTATGTGGCCTACAGCGACATTCGTCTTAAGCATTACCTTAGTGAACTCTGGGGCATAGTGAGGCCCTCCAAATCCAACATAATATTCGTAGTTTTTGGAGGGAACCTTAGTTCGCAGGAGTTCCATTACAGTCTCCGAGAGTACATCCACAGCTTTTTCATCGTTCCATTCCAAGGGAGTACTTCCTATCTCTATGAATATCAATGGGGTATGCATTTCCGTTGGACCATGGTGCGTAGCCTCTAGTGAGATACTGTATCTGCTACTTAAATCGTATTCATCAGCTTTCTCCATTAAAGTGTTTATTGCATCCTTCAAAAGT
>DRAE01000155.1 GCA_011041895.1 Candidatus Bathyarchaeota archaeon | reverse complement strand
TCTTCGATTTTCATGATGTGTCTATTGTACTCCTACGATTACATGGAGCAATATGTTGAAAACTTTGGATTGAATAAAGCTACCTTGAAAAGCTACTACTCGATGCTGACCATAACCTTCTTGACACTTTATGTTATGAGCATATCAAACAATGCATTCATATTATGGGTCTTCGTTGAGGCAACTACACTTACAACGGTTCTGTTGGTGGGATATGGAAGGAGCGAGAATTCTCTTGAAGCTTCATGGAAATACATTCTATTATGCGTTGTAGGATTAACTTCCGCCTTGTACGGGACGTCGCTGATATACTCCTATATTTTCAACGTTACTGGAGATCCTTACAAGGGGCTTCTCTTTACAAGCATAGGTAAATACATATCCTCGGTAGAGTATGAAACGTCAACGTTTGCACTGCTCATGATAGTGATAGGGTATGGCGTGAAAGCTGGAATAGTTCCAGTTCACTGGTGGCTTCCAGACGCTTACAGTGAAGCTCCCTCACCAATATCAGCTGTTCTCTCATCTGTCGTGACCGGATGTGGATTTTATGCAATCTTTAGATGGTTCACGATACTATCTCCACCCATATATGACTCATTTAAACCAGTTTTTCTAGCCATTGGTATAGCATCCATATTCATAGGCTCCCTGTCAATAATTGGACAAACCGACTTAAAGAGGGCTCTAGCCTATTCAAGTATAACTAACATGGGTATAATCGCCCTTGCAATGGCATATCCCCCACTTGGAATAGCCTACGCTATCATGCATCTCTTCAATCACAGCCTACTTAAAGCAACAACCTTCCTAGCAACTGGAAACCTTGAGCACGTCTATGGTAGACGCAATAGCTTACATGGTGTTATAGCTGATTCCCCCGTCCTCGGATTTACAGCTATCGCAAGCGTTATAGCATTGGAGGGCTCTCCCCCGTTCTCAATGTTCTACAGCGTGCTTGGAGTTGCACTGGCTATCGGGGATATTGCAATTACATTAATCTACCTAATTGGGCTGTTCATAGGCTTTATAGCTCTGACATATATGTTCATTGAAACTATATGGGGTGAAAAAGTCAACCGAAACATGAAGAACAAGTGTCCAAGGCTAATGGTACTCACACCACTGCTATTGTTAACATTGACTGCCATCCTAGGCCTATACATCTCTCCACTTGCCAACATGTGCTGGAGGTGCGTCCCTAGATGACACGTAAACTAATGGCCAAGCAGAATATAGGGAAAACGCTAGAGGTCATACTCGAAAACTTCAGAGATGCAATACTTAAATATGAGATGGTTGCCTCAAATAAAATCCTCTTGCATGTGGATAGTCGCCACCTGAAAAACTTGACTGAGTACCTTCTATATAGCTTGAAGACGCGCTACTGCACATCAGCGGGAGTTGATGAGCGCCCATTAAGTGAAGATTTCAAGGTTTACCATATTTTCTCACTTGATGCAGACAAAGCTTTTATAATACTTTCAGTAAGGGCACCTTCCACATTGTTAAAGCTTCCATCTATAACACCATCTATTCCAGGGGCTGAGTGGGCTGAACGTGAAATAAGGGATTTCTTTGGAATAGAATTTGAAGGCCATCCCAACCCGAAAAGACTTGTTTTACCAGATGACTGGCCTGCAGATGTTTTTCCATTGAGGAAAGATTTCAAGTATAATTTGAAGGATGTACCAAGCAAGGCTCCTAAGCG
>DRAE01000069.1 GCA_011041895.1 Candidatus Bathyarchaeota archaeon | reverse complement strand
GTGTTAACTATTATAACGTCTGCATCTTCTATGGATAATGTGATCTCGTAGCCATGCTTGAGAAGTATGCCTACTATTATCTCTGAATCTGCTTGATTCAGTGTGCACCCGTAGGTTTCAATGTATACTTTTGTCATTCAATTAAATTGAGTAGAGAGGCCCTTTAAATGGGTATTCCTAGAATCAGCTCCTTAACTTCTTCTGGGGAGTATATCAGCTTGTAGAGTAAGCCTCCTAGAAGTTTCATGTCTTTTGCAATTATCTCCTTGAGCTCCATTGGAGCAACCGCTATAACGAGGCCATCGCCGGAATCCTTTAGCGAGCCTATCAGCAGGCCTACAAAGGGCATGTCATCTGAAAGTCTAAAGAAGACGGCATGTAGGTCATAGTCTATCATTTCATTTCCATCTGGATCCAATATTGAGGTTAATTCAATGAATGAAATATTCTCGTATAAATTGTCATCAATGTTCTTGAAAAGCGTGTTTATTACCTCAGAGTTCACTACTGGAATGCCATCCTCTAAATCCTCTAGCCCATTCATGTTATACTTTATCTCGTTTCCCTCACTATCTACAGTTTTCAGGATCCATCTCCTAAGTTTTTTACTCATTACTAACTCTTCCTACACTGTTGCTAGAATAGAAGACAACATTTCAGCTTATAAATATGTGCATCCTAGTAGCAGAAGACAACCTTAAATGATTTACCTTCGCAGAAGTTTAGAATGTCGTTCTTGAGAGACTTATAATACTTCCAGTAATCTCCTCCAGTAAACACTTTCTCGTAAAGCTCATAGAGGTCAGGGAAATTCTTGCCAATAATCTCTAGAAGATGTTTGTTAAGTCCCCATTTAACATTCATTCGGTCAAAGATCAGCATTTTAACTCCGATGTTTTCTAAGACATCTATCAGCGTCCACAAGCTTTCATCTGTGACCACTGGAAGCATAGGACCTATAAAGCAGAATGTAACTATACCGTTACGAGATAATTTTTCAAGTGCACTTAGTCTCTCTTTAACGGATGGAGAGTACGGTTCAAAGGCCCTCTTGAAGTGTTCGTCGAGTGTTATTATAGTCAAGCCTACCTGCAAGTTTCTAGAGTTTTCCAGCATTATGTCGATGTCTCTTGTAACTAGATTTGACTTTGTTAGGATTATTGTCTTCACGTTATTGTTCAGAAGTTTTTCAAGTATTCTCCTTGTCAACTGATATTTTCGCTCTATTGGCTGGTATGGATCTGTTACGCTGCTTAGCTCTACTACTTGCCATGGCTTGATCCTGTGTATTTCAGTGTTTAGTCTTTCAAGAGCGTTTACCTTGACGAATATATGCTTGCCCCATTTCAAGCCTATGTTTTTCCATGGCCACATGTATTGGGCATAGCAGTATCTGCATGCATGCTGGCATCCAATGTATGGGTTTATCGTATAGTCGATTCCCTCGATCCCTGACTTTGACAGTATGGTTCTGCACTTTATTTCCTTGATCTGCGGGAATTCATTCATGTTTAATGTACTCCGTTAGCTTTCTCTGTTTTAGATGCTCCCTTATAACTTTGCTCTCGTTTATCCAGTAGCTTATATCTATCCTTAGCCTTTTTGCAATGTATGTAATTGCATCTTTGAAGGCGTCGAACTTTAGTGGCTTTTCTCTTAGAGCTTTTCTAACGGTTTCCCTTACAACCCATACTCCAACAGGCATTATGTACCCTGGTCTAGCTTCTCTGAATATCAC
>DRAE01000052.1 GCA_011041895.1 Candidatus Bathyarchaeota archaeon | reverse complement strand
TCCTTGAAAACTATCTCCATAATATCCCTAACTTTTTCAGTGATCTCCTTAGCAATTCTAATGTTCTTTATTGCAGTTCCCTTTCTTTTCCTGGCTAGCGCTCTCAGAGTAGACCCTAAAATTTCCACAGCATCATTCACAGTCTCTTCGATATTTTCAACGAATCCTTCCGGTAAGCTACCTGGTAGAAAGGCTACTACATTAGCTATTCTGCTTGCATGGTCAGCCATTCTCTCGATGCTCTTAGCTATCACATGATATGCAAGGCATTCACTTGGAGTGGATATTCCAATATCAGATAGCAAGAGAGGATTCTTTACAGCGGCCATCAATTGTCTAACAGTAAAAAGATAAAATCTGTCAACTTCATCGTCTCTCTCAACGATTTCGCTTGCAAGTTTACCGTCCCTAGTATGAAGAGCTTTAACAGCGTCAAGAAGCATAAACGAGACTATTGAACCCATCCTTTGGAGAACTCTACCTACGGGAAGTTCAGCGTATCTAACTAGACACTGTGCTACAACGTGAGCTTCACTCTCTTCAATAATCTCTACTCCAATCATCTTTCTATCAATGATCTCCTTAAGAATTCTCTTATGCTCATACATTCCATGCTTAAAATATACCTCGATATTATTGCATCCAGCAAGGTAGTAAGATATGAACTCCCTACATACATCATCTGGTGTATACTTTTCATCAACTTCTATGAGAGCTTTAGATGAAACGGTTTCAATGGCTGAGACCGTTAACTTAAGAGAGCCATCTGGCTGAGGTATGAAGATTACTTCATCTCCAGGTTTTAAACTCATATTTGTGGCCCAAGATTTTGGAAGGGAAACTATAAAAGTCGCTTTACCTGTCAGCTGAACCTTTCTCTTTACACTTTCAAGCATCATGTATCAACTATATAGATTATTTACATGAATATATAGATATCGTGATTATATACATAACTCAAATTAATTCTAAATAGATTAACCTATTCATAGAAATGGGAAAAGGAACATTTGTCACCCTAATAGTGTTCCTGCTTATAGGGGTCATCATTGGATACTCAATAGCCCCAAGAAAGGGCTTTGTCGGGGGAGAGTATCCAGAGGACAGTGAATGGAGATTCAGTAGCATAAGAGTAGTTGGATCAACTACTGTTCTACCCATAGCCAATGCTTGTGCAATAGCTTTCATGAGCAAGTACCCTACTGTTAGCATAACCGTTGAAGGAGGCGGATCTGGGAGAGGATATAGGGAGCTTATAGATGGACTCTGCGATATTGCATGTGCATCTAGAAAACCTAAGCAGGAAGAAATAGAGTTTGCATCCCAGAAGGGAGTTAAGCTTACACTACATAAAATAGCCTTGGATGCAATCGTGATAATAGTGCATAAAAGTCTCGGCCACATCTCACTTACACTCAAACAAGTTGGAGAAATCTTCGCGGGAAAATACTCTAAGTGGAGTGAAGTAGACTCCTCTCTTCCAGACAAAACAATTGTAATATTTACTAGAGAAGCGGGGTCAGGTACAAGGGACACCTTTGAACACTTCTTCATGAAACCGTGGAGTCTAGAGGTATCCGATGGTGCACATGAAGTTTCAAGCAATGCTGAAATGCGTGAAAGTGTTAGAACTACACCATACTCAATAGGCTACATTGGATTTGGCTATCTGACGGAGGACGTATATCCAGTAAATCTTGCAACAGATGAAGACTCTCCCTACATTGAGCCGACAAGGGAAAGCATTTACTCCGGAGAATA
>DRAE01000125.1 GCA_011041895.1 Candidatus Bathyarchaeota archaeon | reverse complement strand
TCCTGACAGAATAACTGTATGAACATCATATTCTAACGAGTTGAAAAAGTTCCTAACACTTTCTATTCTAGCTTGGTCATACATCATGTTCAATGTTGGTACGATCCAGAGCATGGCAATGCCTATAGTGACGGTCACAATTATGATTATCAGGACCAGTGCAACAAGTTCAGATAGTGCCTTTCGCGAATGCATCTTGAAATCACACATGTTAAATTTCCTTAAATTCATCGTAGAGCTATTATAAATTAGAGGTATGTTGGTAAATTTATGTTGGTTATCTGGAAGGATGGCATATGGCCGTTAGAGAACTTGAGAGACCTAGCTGGTTAATCCGGAAGGATCTAAAACTTTACTTGGACATATACGAGGTTGAAAAGAACTTTTGCTATGTTGGGATATATAGGGATAACGTCACTAAGCGAATCATATATGAGGTTATGGAACCTACCTTAACGGATGAGGAGAGTAAGCTTCTTGAGAGGATAAAGAAGCTTTTCATAGACGAAGTTGATGAAGTTGCCTTAGAACCTAGAAAAATTGGAGGCGAGGAAATTTACAAGTACGTTGAGGAAATTTTTGAGAAAGTTACTAAGAAACATGGTATAGAACTTCCCAAGCCAACTAAGATGAAGCTCCTTTACTATTTGAAGAGGGACTTAGCTGGATATGGGAAAATACATGCACTAATGAAGGATCCCTTCATTGAGGATATATCATGTAATGGGCCAGGCATTCCAGTATATGTTTGGCACAGAATCTATGAGTCTATTGAAACCAATGTTAAGTTTGATGACAGCCGTGAACTTGATGAGTTCATTAGCAGGTTGGTATATCTTAGTGGGAGACATATAAGCTTGTCTCAGCCTATTGTAGACGCTATTTTACCTGATAATTCGAGGCTTTTAGCCACTCTTGGAGGAAGAGTTTCTGATAGAGGCTCTAACTTCACTATTAGAAGGACAAGAGCTGATCCATTTACAGTAGTTGACCTCGTTAAGCTAGGCACTATGAGCCTATTTCTAGCAGCTTATTTGTGGTTTGTCATAGATCATTACTGTAGCATCATGATTGCTGGTGCTCCAGCAGCTGGAAAAACTACCACGCTCAACGTTTTAGCTAATTTTATACCATCGCATCTCAAGATTGTAAGCCTTGAGGAGACTAGAGAAATATTCTTGGAGCATGAAAACTGGGTGCCCATGGTTACAAGCCAAGATATTGACTTGTTCGAGCTGTTTAAGGCAAGCTTGAGACAGAGGCCAGACTATATTATCATTGGAGAGATCAGAGGTAGAGAGGCCTATGCTTGGATGCAGGCGTTAGCTACTGGAAAGCTTGGAATGACCACTATACACGCTGAGAGCCCTGCAGGCGTAATCCATAGATTAACCTCTGAGCCTATGAACATTCCAAAGGTTTTGATTCCATCGCTTAATCTCATAATTGTACAGCGAAGAATAAGTAGAGAGTTTGAGGGAATGCGAATGTCAGTGCGAAGAATAGTTAATGTCACTGAAATTACTGGAATGGATCCAGCTACCGAGAGAATTTTGACAAATCAAGTTTTTGATTATGATCCATACACTGACAAAATAAAGTATCTTGGGAGAAGCTATTTAATAGGGAAGATTGTAAGAGAGCATGGTTTACGAGAGGAGGATGTTCGAAGAGAGCTAGACAATAGAATGCTGATACTGAAGTGGCTTATAGAGAAGGGAAAAAGGCATATAAAGGAGGTAGCAAACATAGTAAGAGCATA
>DRAE01000081.1 GCA_011041895.1 Candidatus Bathyarchaeota archaeon | reverse complement strand
TATCATCATACCCAGCAATGGCGTTATTATCATAACTGCTGTTGCCGCGATAACCCAGACCCACCATGCAACTGCTATAGATGCCACTATTAGCCAATAGCCCGTTAGGAAGCCACCGAATATAAAGAAGTTTACTGCGGTAACCATATTGTACAGAAATACTCTAGTACCCTTAACAATGCTTCTAAACTCTTCCAAGCCCATCACCGATAACCATTTACAAATGCAGTATAAAAAAGATGAAACAAGCTCTTAACCTAAGAGAATTTCTTTTTCAATTTTTCAGCAAATTCACGGGCTCTCGCTAGATCTCTCTCATCTGGGCGACCTTTGCATACTCCTCCAAGAAGTCTAGATTCGCCTCTACATTGGAACACTCCAATAATTTCAGCACCGTGCTTTCTTAATTTGTTCAGAAGTTTATCTTCACATCCATTGAGGAACTTTACCTTTCGGAATGCACTTGTATAAAATACAAAAACTCTCTTTCCTTTGAAACTGTATTTATCAAGGAGTTTGAATATTGAAGTGTGATGTCTTCCATAATAGATTCCCGATCCCAGTCCAATAACTTCAGCTTCTTCAATGTCCTCAGCTTCAACTTTTTCCGGCTCTAGGACTTTGCACTCCAGTATTTTTGCCATTTCATTGGCTATCTTAAGGGTGTTGCCGAGATGTATAGATTTGCATATGATAAGAAATGAACTCATCTCTGTTTCATTATATTGTGAGCTAGGTATTTAGAATTAACTTGATGGGGTGGGTGTATGGTTAGAAAGTTTGGTGTCTATTTGACTGATGAGCTTTACGAAAAACTTCAGGAGTATGTGAATAAGCTTGGTGTTAGGAGTAAGTCTAAGCTTTTACAGGAGGCTCTTAGACTTTTCATTGTTGAGCATCAGTGGAAGCTTGGTGGAAATGTTGTTGGCCTTATAGGTATAGTTTATGACCATGAGTACCCTGATGTTGACAATAGGTTAACTGATGTACAGCATAGATATATATCTTTGATCGTTAGCACGGTGCATATTCACTTGGATGAGCGTAAATGTATGCTTGCCATAATAGTTAGAGGGGACGCTGAGAGGATACGAAAATTGCTAAATGATCTAATGAATATTCGTGGAGTGTTGCTCACAAGGCAAATTCTACTTCCAGTGGAGTAGGGGCCCTATATGGATGCATCATTGCTTCTATTGACGCTCATAGGATTTCTTGCGGCACTTACGGGATCAATGCTTGGACTAGGCGGTGGGTTTGTCCTTGTTCCAATGCTAACGCTTTTAGGAACTCCCATGCATGAGGCTGTCGGAACAAGTCTCACAGCTATAGTGTTTAACTCAGCTACGGCAACTTACACATACTCTAGAAGGAAACTCACAAGGTTCAAGCTTGGATTAACTCTTGAATTAGCAACTGTTCCAGGAGCTATACTTGGATCCCTTATAGCTCTTTCCATTAATGAAAGAACTCTGAAGATCATATTTGCAGCGTTTCTAGTCTTTGTAGCATATCGTATGTTTGTTGGGAAAAACTCTGAGAACTATGATTTCAAGCTTAAGCACTTGGCACTGGGCTACCTATCATGTTTCTTTGTTGGAATGATGTCTGGAATGCTTGGCGTAGGCGGGGGCGTCCTAAAAGTTCCAATTCTAGTTCTGGTTATGAACATTGAACCGCACATTGCAGTTGGCACAAGTGCGTTCATGGTCGGCGTAACAGCTTTCATGGGCTCCATAGCCTACTGGAGAAGCGGTATCCTAAACCCAGTAAAAGTCGCTGC
>DRAE01000107.1 GCA_011041895.1 Candidatus Bathyarchaeota archaeon | reverse complement strand
TCAAGCGTTGAAGAATCCAGTTGGAGACTTTAGAGGTCTAAATGAGGTTGGTATGGGGGATAGAGTAGTTATAGTTGTGGATGATCATACGCGGCCGCTGCCTTCTGGCAAGATACTTCCTGTGCTGCTTAGTGAGCTTGAGAAGAGTGGTGTTGGACGTGAGCGTGTTAGAGTTTTCTTTGCTACTGGAACGCATCGTGACGTGACGATGGAGGATGCATTGAAGCTTATAGGAGCTTTAGCGGAGAGAGTTGAATGGGTGTCGAATGGCAGGGGAGTGAATGGAAAATTCGAGTATGTGGGTAGAACTAGTCGAGGAAACGAGGTTAAAGTTAATGAGGCGTTTCTTGAGGGGGATTTTAGAATCATTATTTCAGATGTTGAGTATCATTACTTTGCGGGTTATGGTGGAGGGCGTAAATCTATTTTGCCAGGTGTTTCATCCTATGAAACCATACAGTTTAATCATTGTCTAATGTTTGATGAAGGTGCTAGAGCAGGTGTGCTTGATGGGAATCCCGTTCACATGGATATGCTTGAAGCGGCTGAGCTTGCGGGCGTTGATTTCACGCTGCAGGTTGTTTTGAACTCTAGGAGAGAGATTGTTCATGCATTTAGTGGTGGATTAATTGAGCCATTTATGAGAGCTGTTGAGAAAGTGGATGAAATGTATAAGGTTGAGGTAGATGAACGTGCCGACGTCGTAGTGGTGGCTGCGGATGGATATCCACATGACATTGACTTGTATCAAGCGTTTAAAGCGATCTCAAATGCTCTGAACATTGTAAAAGATGGTGGCGTGATCATTCTAGTTGCGGAATGTAGGGAGGGCTACGGTAACGAGCTTTATTTTGAGTGGATGAAAAAGTATAATTCATCTGAAGATGTTAAGAATGCTCTTTTGGAAAGATTTGTAATTGGAGGTCATAAGGTGTACTATCATTTGAAGGCCATTGAAAACACGAATATTCTTCTAGTTTCAAGCATGAACCCGAGAGTGGTTAGAGAGGTTTTCAAGCTTGAGCCATGTCCTAACTTAGATAAGGCAATTGAAAAAGCACTGGAAACAGTTGGAAAAGATGGGACAATATATGTACTACCTAAGGGAAGCACCACTTTGCCTGTTAAAGTGAAGTAGTGGAAGCACTCTATGATAGGTTTCATAGGCTAGCATAGCAGCGATTATTCCAGCTATCACGTCGCCTATGTTTACGCTGATCAATGCAACCATGTATATCGTTGAAGCTGAGATGTTCCATATTGGTGCAAAGAAAAGATATGGTATAAAACATAGTGGACTTGCCAACGCACCTGCTATGAATACTCTGTATCTTGATGGACTAATGGATTTGAATATTATAGCGTCAACAGCTACACCGAAGGCTATGTCGCGTATGAGTTTAAGGAATGGTGCTCCTCCTGGGTGAAAGAATGCTCCAAGCAACCCCACGATTAAGCCTTCAGCGAACCCTATTCCAAGCCTGTTTACAATGAGCCTTGCCAGCAATATGCTATAGGCCACGAGTATAAAGCCTACTGGTATGTGGATAAAGATAAGCTCAGAGAAACTGTTGATTGCATGTGATATGGGGCCAGTGACGTAGCCTAGAGCTGTTGGAATTGCCGCTAGCATTGAGAGAATTGATAGTTCAAAGTATATTGAACCGCTGAAGTCCCTCATTGTGAATACAGCACTATTTCAATTTCAGATACTCCACAGACCCAGTATTTCTTTGAGAGTGTAGACGACACAAGTCTTAGAGGAGATTTTCCTGGTATGACTGCTAGAATGGAATTCTC
>DRAE01000099.1 GCA_011041895.1 Candidatus Bathyarchaeota archaeon | reverse complement strand
GGCATATCACGGTTGTGGAGATGCCTTCCCTAATAGCTGTTTCAAGTGCAAAGGATAAGATAAGTCCCCTGAATGGAAGCTGAATTATGGTTGCAAGGAACCCGACCATAATCCCGCCGATGAAGCCTCCAATAGTTTTTCCATCGCCTAGTATTCTTCTACCATCGATGAAAACCTTATAGTTGTCAATTGGCCTTGAGTTTTTGCCCAATATAACTGCAAGTCCATTGGCTACATATGCTGGAGTACTATACCACAGCATTAGCAGTATTATAGCTGCTAGGTCCTTTGCAGTCACCATTTTAGATTACCTATTGCATGTGCTATTTTTGCTGCCTCAAGCGTCTCTTTAACGTCATGTGTTCTTACAATGGTTGCTCCATTGTATACTGCTATTGCAACCGCTGCAAGTGAGCCATATAGTCTCTTCTCAGGGGGAACCCCTCCAAGGACATGCCCCACAAAGAATTTTCGCGATGGAGAAATGCATATTGGCTTTCTAAAGACTTTAAGTGCATTAAGATGCCTTAATATGTGAAGATCACATCTGGGATCCTTTCCAAAACCTATTCCTGGGTCGATGGCAATTTTATCCTCTGAAACCCCTGCTTCAACTGCTATTCTAGTGCTCTCCGTTAAAGCTTTCATCACTTCATCAATTGTGCAGCAGTCCCCAGGGCTTCTCCTACAAGCCATTAGAATACAGTGGGCATCAAATTCCGCAACTACTTTAGCTATTTTGGCATCCCTTTTGAAGCCGCTAACATCATTTATGATCTGTGCCCCCATTGAAAGAGCTTTCTCGGCTACTTGTGCCCTTTGAGTGTCAACTGATATGATAACATTTGGGAAATAGTCGAATACCACTTTTAACGCGCTCTCCACTTTTTTCAACTCTTCCCTTTCACTTACATCGGGGCGATCACCATATATCTTGGAAGGGGCTGTTGAAACTGCTCCAATGTCAATGATATCAGCTCCATCATTCAGATATAGCTTAACTGCCTCAATTATTTGAGTTAGCGTTTTCTTTATGGATGGCCTATAAAATGAGTGAGGATCCAGGTTAATTATCGCTATTATCGATAATCTTCGTCTACTAAAGATTCTATGCATTTCAAACAAACTTAACGAGGACAAAATTTAATTGTGAAAGAGTCAGCGAGGGTGAAATTCATCACAGTTCAGCGGAGGACAAGCCGTCATCATCTAAGAAAAGAATACTAGTGGAGAATATTAAAGTTCCAGAATTTTCAGCATAGTTTCATTTAGCCATTAAGGTATTATTGTTTAGGTGATGTAGAATGGTAAAGGTTACATGGCTTGGGCATGCATTCTTTAGAATAGACGGTGAAAAGGCCAGCGTCCTCATTGATCCATTTGTGAACGGGAATCCAATGTGCCCTGTTAAAGTAGATGACCTCAAGGGTGTAACAGCGATCATTGTAACGCATTATCATGGAGACCATTATGGGGATTGCGTAGAGATAGCTAAGAAGAATGATGCTCCAATAATAGCTATTCATGAGATTGCTGTACATGCTTCAAAGGAGGGAGCTAAGTCCGAGAGCACAAATTACTATGGAAAGGTTGAAGTTGGTAATGTCATAGTTCACTTGGTTCCAGCATGGCATTCAAGTGAAATAGGTTCTCCGGCGGGAGCTATAGTTAAGATCGATGGGAAAACCATATATCATGCAGGTGACACTGGACTGTTCTATGACATGAAGCTCATAGGAGAGATCTTTAAGCCTGACCTAATGATGGTTCCAATTGGTGGAAGATGGAACATGAATCCAGAGCTTGCAGCTAT
>DRAE01000095.1 GCA_011041895.1 Candidatus Bathyarchaeota archaeon | reverse complement strand
GTTAAGCTCAGTTTAGATGAGATTCCATCTATCGACCTCTTCATAGCTGGAAGCGTTGCAGTTTCACCTATAACAGGTGCAAGGCTTGGAAAAGGAAAAGGATACTCGGATATAGAATATGGTGTACTCTGTGAAGTTGGATGCATCAGAGAAGATACAGTTGTAGCCACAACAGTTCATGAAGTACAGCTTGTAGACGACATTCCATCAGGTGAGGAGGATGTTCCCGTCGACATAGTTGTGACCAACAAGAGAATAATTAGGGTGCCAAATAGGAGAAGCAGACCTGTAGGCATCAACTGGGAGAAGCTTGACAGGGAATACTTATATAAGATACCCTATTTGATGGAGCTATATAATAAGAGAAAATCTCGAAGCCTATGATTCATTAAAGAAGATTTTACCTATCCTAGTAGACACTGTGATTTCAACAGCCTTTGCCAAGTTCTCGTCCTTAGATAATATGACCCTCTTTCTTGAAAACACTTTCTTTTTCAGGTTAGTGGAGCTGCACTCTACAATTCCATTATATACTTTAAGTGAGACCTTGTAGCTGCGAGCATGTGTTTGCTTATCGTGCAGTCTAAATGTCACCTTTCCAATCAGGATGGATATATTTATCTTTGAATCGTTTACGCTTTCCAAAGGAGTGAATGTAAAATCTACCCTTGCACTAAAAGCTTCAAGTGTAAAATTTTTAACTGTTGAAGCATTCACCTTGAGAATTAAATCTGATGACAGTATTTTGACGGTATACATGCACCTAGTTGCACATGTAATGTTCAGTTTCACAAATGCCCTTGTGAAGTTGATGCAGAAAAGCCCATTTTTCCAGGATGTTTTGGTGATGTTCTTCGATGAAGCCACTCCCCCTATGAAAACGCAGTTTTCATCGGAGACTATTTGTTGTAACGAGACTTCACCATCGATGCCATCTAGAACTATGGTAAAAGAGGAGATATTGTACTCATTTAAATTGATTGACTGGTTTATGGCCTCTGCTATAAACATTCTAGAGAATAGAAAGGACATTTGGTCGAGTTTATCGGCTACCGTGAAAAATGGGATATCTGTTAAAAGTGAAAATATAATTGCTGACATGGCAGCAGCGATGTATATTGCCAATATGATTAAGCCTGCATTTCTGGCATTAAGTTTCACTGCGGCTTCACCACCTTCATTATTGTACCGATGCCCAACCATAGGAGGAACACTGATCCTATGACTAGGATCACTGGAATAAGGATCGCTGATGCAAATGCTTTCACCTTGGATATCTCATGCAGTTTAGATGTAGCCTCTACGGCAAACCATGTTGCCCATATAAGCGATATCAATTCAAATAGAAGAAGCATGTATAGGCCAAGAATTATATCAATGTATAATAAAGGCGTTGCCAATGCTGGAATGCTCTCTATGATCACCACGCATGAGAAAAGCTTCAAGTGTGAAAGTATACAGCCATTTCCTCCCAGAGCTCTTGCAAAGCCAAAGGATATAAGCGCCCATAACAGCCAGTTTATAAGTAACTGGCCAACAATCATGGACGGAAGATATAGTAATGGGGAAATGAAGGTGATGTCAAGTATTTCAACAATTTCATGCAGTAAAAGAGTGTATGGAACAGATTTAAAAAATGAAAAAAGAAGTGTTGATGAGATTATAACTATGGTACTTGTTTTCCCGCTGGTTACTTCGTTTACCAGTGTTTCAGTGTCTAGGAACGTGTTTCCAATATGGGACAGGAGTTGATTGTATGCTGTAAGCTTCACTTTATATTCCTGCACCTATCTCCTCTGCTATGTCCTCTAGGTCAAGTGTTACTAGCTTGACTTTTGTTGGTACTCCCTCTT
>DRAE01000120.1 GCA_011041895.1 Candidatus Bathyarchaeota archaeon | reverse complement strand
ACTATCGTAGAACCATTTCTGCCACCAGACGTATGCTGGGGCTATCTTGAAAGGGCCATGGGTGTAAAATTTGATATGGTATATAGAGATGAACGTGGGAAAAAATACATATTGAAGAGCACCCTGCCCATTAAATTTGATTACCGTAGAAAGGACGTGGAATGGTATCCTGTAATTGACTATGAGAAATGCAACAATTGTGGTAAATGCGTTGAGACATGTCCAATTGGAGTATTGAGCATGGAGCTTGAGCCTGCGAGGGTTGAGGTTACCGACCCCTATGAATGCATAATTGGGTGCAGAATGTGTGAGGAAGCCTGTGAAAGAAAGGCAATAAGACTACCATAGAAGCTTAAGCAATCGACTACTTTATCCAAGGTATCTTAAGGCTTCAACTACATTCATCCTAGCTGTCTTGAACGCTGGATACAGTGATGACAGTAGAGAGACTGTCAAAGCTATTAAGACACAGAATATGAACATATCAACTGGAAAAACGTATGGTAGAAGATACTTTAGCATTGGATTCATCGCATATGCTCTCTGTAAGAGCAGCCACCATGCAATGTTTCCAGCTATCGTTCCTATGGTGAGCCCTATAAGCGATAAAAGAGTTGCCTCACATAGCAGCATCTTAGCAAGCTGTTTTTTATCGGCGCCCACGGTTACGAGTATGGCTAGCTCAAATCTCCTCTCAATATAGGAGGATATTATGGTTATGAATATTCCAAGCATTGCAGCTACTATTGAGAAGGATATGAAGAAGGATATTATGGATGTTATCTCATCCATGTAGCTTTTAATAGCCTTAAATACTCTCTCTTGCGAAACTGTTTCAACTATAAAGCCCTTAGAGGTGAGATAGTTTGATATCTTCTCTTCAACTTCGGTTTGACTGTAGCCAGCAGCAACCTTTATAGCGAAATCATATACCCCCTCCTCTCCAAAGACGGCCTTATAGGTGTCCATTGAAATATACATTGCACATAGCCTTCCGAAAAATATCTCTGGAAAGCCTATGAATGAATCTGTTATCGCAGCTACTTTAAACGTGACGTTTACAAGGCCATACATTAGCGTTATATAGTCTCCGACGTGAGCTGACATATTCCTTGCAAGCGATGTAGAGATTATAGCTGTATACAGCTCTCTTCGCAGAATTTCAAAGGCATCCTCTACGGAAGGGCCTTCAACAATCTCTATTTCAACTATTCTCCAGTATCTTGTAGGATCTACTCCTATTACTGTAACCTCTCCTCCAGATGGAGTTTTCAGTAGCCTATACTTTATAGGTGATACATATAGTACGCCCTCAACATCCTTTTCAAGCTCATACTGTATATAAGTTGGAGGCGGGTTTCCTTTAGTGTCTGAGACATATATTCTAATATCCGAACCTACTGTAATTGGACCTATTCTTCTAGCGGATTCAACTATTGTAGATGATAGGGCAGCTGTAAATATCATCAAAGATAGGCCAACGCTTAACATTGAGAATGAGAGAGCAGATCGTCTTCTCTGTCTCACAAGTTCCCTAGCCACTATTTTTCTCCCAGATTTAATGAATGGATAAAGTATGTATGAGAAGGCTTTTATCACGATATTTGCCATTCCCGCAAAAATTAAAACTATTCCAATGTAGAATGTCAGAGCCGACAACACCCTGAAAGCAACAGCGTAAAAGGTTGGAATATCCTCTGGCAACTTGTAGAGAAGGGCATATGCTGAAAACGATGAGAAAATTATGCCCATTAAAGTAGTGGCTTTCATGATTCTAGACTTTGGAAGAGATTTCATACGGGGTCTAAGAGCCTCAATTACATTAACCTTGCTGGCAGAGTATGCTGGGTAAATTGCTGAAATAAATGT
>DRAE01000103.1 GCA_011041895.1 Candidatus Bathyarchaeota archaeon | reverse complement strand
GGAGATTTAAATGGCATAAAAAGCCGATCTACAGATTTAAAGCTGGAATATGGAGATTCACAAGATTCTAAACGGTTAATGCAAGTTAATTACCGCAAACAAATGTGTTTATGTTTTTTACCCCTTTCATGTATAAACTATCTTTGAGATGCCATCGAAAGTTTTCTTTTCAAGAGCGGTTTTAGAGGAATACAGCAAAGAAAAGACATTGCTTTCAAAGCTCCCTAAACTTCTTCTAGAGGCAGGTATAGAGGACATCATAGAAGAAGGCAACATCGTGGCCATCAAGATACATTTCGGAGTCGAGGGAGGGTTTAGAAACATAAGACCAATATTCGTTAAGAAAATTGTCGATACAGTCAAAGATGCTGGAGGTAATCCATTCCTAACAGACACATGGGGTTTTCGTCATGTACTGGATGCCTATACTCATGGATTCAGCTACTCGACAGTTGGAGCACCCATAATTCCTGCAAATGGAATAAAGGAGAATGATTTCAGAGTGGTCAAGATTAAAGGTTTGAGATTAAGAGAGGTTCAAGTTGCCGGAAACATCTATGATGCAGATGTACTCATAAATTTCTCACACTGTAAAGGGCATGCATCTACAGCCTATGGTGGAGCTATAAAGAACCTTGCAATGGGCTGTACATCCTATAAAACACGAGGAGAAATACATGCGCTTGAAAATATAGATCCATCGGGTGTAGCTATTCAGGAAGCTTTAGCAGATGCTGTCAAGGCTGTTTTATCAAACAAGCATAGAAAAGTCATGCATGTAAACTATGTCATGGACGTCATGGAACACTGTGACTGTGCCCCATATACAGCTACCCCCATAGTCCCCGACATTGGAGTAATGGTTTCAAGAGATGTGGTTGCAATAGACCAGGCATCGCTTGAAATGATAGATTCCGCCCCACCACTTCCACATCCATTAACTGAAAAGCATGGTCTAAAACCCGGCACAAACAAGTTCAAGCTGATACATGGAAAAGATCCATATGTTCAAGTTATTGCAGCTGAAAAACTTGGCTTGGGATCTAGAAGATATGAGTTGGTGGAGATATGAGTGAAAAGGTTACAGTTAACACTGAGAGATGCATTGGATGCGGCATATGCGTAAACATATGCCCAGCTAAAGTGTTTCAGCTGATTAATGGTAAAGCCTATCCAGTTAATGCCGAAAGATGTCTGCTTTGTCGAGCGTGTAAAACCCATTGCCCTGTAGACGCTATATCACTAGGGAGTAGAGTGATACAGCGTGAAAATAATCACATTCAAGCCAGTTAAAGTTCCAGTGCTAACTAAGTCCTTGGTCGAAGAACTGCTCGGAAGAGAGGGTTTAGTTCATGTGTCACTTGACTTAGGTATATCGAAAATCAAGGCGCTTGTTAAAAACAATATCTTGGAGCTGGACAGCGTCAAGATAGATTTAACAGAGTTAAGCAAATGCATTAAAGATGAAAATGGAGTATATGCGCTAAAAGATGGGAAATTTTTCAAGATAGCATTTTTCAAGGATGGAAGCTATTACAAGCTAAGAGCGGTCTCGCATCTTACAGCTCCAACCCTCGAGATAAATGGCATTCACATGCATAGAATAGAGGGCATTACGCCGTGGAGAGATGCTATGGAGAAGGTGAGGCTGCTTAAGGTCAAGAGATGCCATAAAGTACTTGACGTATGCACGGGACTCGGATACACGGCAATAAATTCCATGTGTAAGGGGGCATGTGAAATATATACGATTGAGAAAGACCCCAACGTTCTTGAAATTGCATCTTATAATCCATGGTCACATAAACTCTCAGATCCAAGAGTAAAAATAGTGCTTGGGAACGCTGTCGACATCGTAAGGAAGCTCCCGGATAACTACTTTGACAGAATCCTGCACGACCCTCCAAGGTTCACCAAGGTTTCAAG
>DRAE01000127.1 GCA_011041895.1 Candidatus Bathyarchaeota archaeon | reverse complement strand
TCTCCTGCCAACAGCATGGATCTTACCAAGTGATCAATAAACTTGGCATTCATTCCACTCTCTAAGTTTATCAGTATGGGGGTTGCAACGGCCTTAAGTGGAAAATACTCTATTTCATGCACATGAATAAGCGACGAAAGGTGAGCATCTGAGATCTGTCGAGGGAAAATTCTGAGCAGAGTATATTCACGTATAGTTCTTCCACAAATCATTTCTCGCACTTTTGACGGAGACTCTCTCCTTAAAATTTGGGATACATCATATACAGGCATACCTATCCGCGTGTACAAGAAGCGTGCATTCTCTAAGTTGCTAGCTATCAGAAGCGAGTTTACAAGCTCCCTTATGAGAGGAGCAGTGACGTAATGTACATTAGATGATCGGAGAATGTTCTCTACTTTAAGCGCTATTTCTTCGGCCGTCTTTCTAGGGATTCTAGTTTCTCTTACAAGCGAGGAGACTATCTTGTTTCTATTAAACTTCTCGATTCTCATACGTGATGAACGTACATATATGGGCTCCTCAATTATTCTCGAAAGCTTAACTAGATTTGATAGATTCTCATATGCTTTCTCTCCAACATCGGTTAATTTATATCGTCCATCTTCTGTTGACATTATGAGAAATGACCGTTTAAGCACTGACAGATGATACGCTAAATCGCTAGCTTGCATCTTGAAGTGGGGAGTTAATGCTCTAAGTATCTCTGAAAATGATGCTGGTCCTTTTTCAGCTACGACTTCAAATATCTTGAACCGCTTACGTGAGGATAGTGCTGAGAGAATTTCTATGGGATGTCTTCGTTCATCCATTGCTACTAAATACTTCTAAGCATTACTAAATTAATTTCAAACTTTTTTGAGTAAGTTCAGTAAAGCCTTCCTTCCCTCCTTGAAGGCGTTCTCATTCATATTTTCGGTTCCTGGAGGAACCATCTTGCGAATGTTCTTCAATATTGTTTCCATTTTAATTGGAAAATCATCTAGGGCTGAAAGCGCCCCCAGCATGACCGTGTTCACCATTTTTTCCGTGCCACATTTTCTAGCTATCGAAGTAGCGTCTATGAAGAATACTTTCTTACACTGTTTTCTTATTTTAGAGATTATCTCATTTACGGGAGGATAGGTTGTAGCACCTATATATGCTGCAACTGGAACTATTGGATGCGTATTCACTATAACTATACCATCTTCTTTGAGATACTTTAGATTTCTAAGGGCTTCCATAGGCTCAAATGCAAGCAGCACGTCAGCTTCACCCTCTGATAGAGTATATGCATGCACGTTCCCAATTCTGACGAAACTAATCACAGACCCTCCTCTCTGAGCTAAACCATGTGTATCAGCTATTTTAACTGTTTTGCCACTGTCTATTGCAGACATTCCAAGCACAGTTGATGCCAGAATTACTCCCTGCCCACCTACCCCAGTTATAATTATATTATAGGATTTCTTATCTGCCATTCATTCCTCCTCCTTAAGCTTCGACTCAAGGACTAAAGCTTCTCTTGGGCACACTTGGGAGCATAATCCACACCCTGAACATAATTCACGATTCACTATAGGTTTCTTCTTTTCCTCGTCAAAGAGTAGTGCAGGGCATCCAAGCTGAGTTACACATAGCTTACATCCTACGCATCTGTCCTCTATTAGAACAATTTTATCAGGTTTCTCCCCCCTCTTTCTAAGCTCTCTCAGGTATTGAAGAGTACATGGTGAACGGCACACAACTACGGCTACGCCATCGTACATAATAGCTTCTTTAATTGTTTTTATGGTGTTGTTTAAGTCAAGTGGATTAACTACTTTAACGAAGCCAACACCACATGAGCGAGCTATATTCTCTGCTCTAATTCTCAGCGAGGGCTCTCCCATGGCATTTACTCCGGTTCCTGGATTTGGTTGATGACCGGTCATCGATGTCCAGCTATTGTCAAATATTAGCAC
>DRAE01000030.1 GCA_011041895.1 Candidatus Bathyarchaeota archaeon | reverse complement strand
GCACTCTTCACGCTAGCAGCTCTCCTTGGAGCATTCTCTCCCTCCAAGAGATGGGGGCATAGGATTTCATGCATGCTCTCTCTATTTGCGTCACTACTTCTACTGGATGTTTCAATTCAAGCATTAGAGGGCTCTCCCATTACCTTAAAGCTTCTACAAGGAATCATTGTCCTCCCACTTGAAATGGATATGCTTTCAGCATTCTTCTCAATGGTATTTGGAATAGTGTTCACTATAGTGTCCCTATACTCGTTAAAGTATATCGAAGAAGGCTATACTGACCGTGGTAGTGGACTGAGAATACATGCCCTATGCCTTCCAATTTTCATGGCCTCAATGGTGGCCGTAATACTTGTTAGAAGCGGCTTCTGGCTGATCTTCGCATGGGAGCTTATGAGCTTATCCTCCTTTATACTTGTAGTATACGAGCATAAAAGACAAGATGTCAGAAATGCTGGTCTAATATATTTTGCTATGTCACATGCAGCAGCTGCCCTCCTAATAGTGGTAGTGTTAACACTTGCCTCATATACATCTCCGCTATCCTTCCTCTACGGCAGCCTATCTTCCGCCTACAAAAGCCTTGACCCCCATGTAGCTATGTGCCTTGCAATACTGTTTACAATTGCTATGGGGATCAAAAGTGGAGTTGTTCCACTTCACTTTTGGCTTCCAAGAGCCCATCCAGCGGCTCCAAGCAACATATCCGCCCTATTATCCGGGATAATGGTGAAAACTTCAATATTCCTGCTCCTATACTTTACTACCAAGATATTTTACCCAGCTATCGAAATTGGAGCTCTCATACTGGTTCTTGGCATATTAAGTATTTTAATAGGATGCCTATACGCTGTTCCACAGAATGATTGCAAGGTTCTCTTAGCGTATTCAACTATAGGTCATATAGGCTATATATGGTTAGCTCTTGGAGCAGGTCTCATGATATATGCATACTCTGGACAATTTGCCTTGTACGCTTCACTTCTAATCTCAGCTGGATTATTCCATTTGATGAACCATGCATTCTTCAAATCTCTTCTCTTCATGGTTACTGGAAACGTCATCTTGAAAACTGAAACCAGGGATATGGATATCCTAGGAGGCCTTGGAAAAGCGATGCCATTTACATCATTTATTGCAATGATAGGAATCTTATCTCTTATAGGATTGCCCATTTTCAATGGTTTTGCAAGCAAGTGGATGATATACGTCACGGGAATATCTTCTCCAGCAATGGATCACCTTACAATGCTAATACATCTTGGAGTAGCTCTAGCCCTATTCGGAGGAACGCTAACTGCAATTTACTCCATTAAATTTTACTCCGAGATATTCACTGGACAATCTCGTGTAAAGGTAGCTAAGGGAGATGTTTCTCCAATTATCACGGTTCCCGAAGCGGTTCTTGCAATTGCATGTATTGTATTTGGCATATTTCCGGGAGCTGCTCTCTCAGTAATATTCAAACCGGTTAGTACGCTGATTCCAGAGATTAGCGTGTATACACTAGCTGAAGGTGTGAAGTTTTACCTTTCTCTGCTCGTGATTCCATCGACCATGCCCCTAACATCGGTATGCTTCACATTACTTGCAGTTTTCATTCCCATAGCCTTTGGCATATTATATGCGCTTGCACATCCCCTAAAAACAAGAGTTGAGGCCCCGTGGCTTGGAGGATATAAGTTTGATATACATGAAATCAAATTTCCAGCGTCCTCCCTCTATGCTGGATTCGAGAAACTTGTCAGCCCCCTGTACAGAGTAAAATTTCCAACAGTAAAGGTAAGATATCCAGAGCCTAATGCAGACAAGGTTCTAGTATCTCCATGGGTGAAGCTTGGAGCATTTCTTGGAGAAGTTAAGAGAATTCAAGTTGGGCGTGTTCAGGTGTATGTTGGAGTACTCTTCATATTGCTGATAATAGTTTTGGTGGCGAGGGTTCTAGGATGAGCGTTGAAATAAT
>DRAE01000038.1 GCA_011041895.1 Candidatus Bathyarchaeota archaeon | reverse complement strand
GGAGATACTTGAAAGCCTACAAGAGAAGCTTGGAAAGAATATGTGATGAAGCAGCTGACATTTATACTGGCAGATTCATCGATAGAAGTTCTTCCACCAGAGCTAGCCAAGCTAAGGGAGATAGCTAAGCTAGCGAAACGTCTCAGGAAAAAGCCACAATACATGCTTCTGGATCGTGCACTTCATCACAGATTCATGACACATCTAAATGACAGCTTGAAAAGGGGAAGACCTGACATAGTTCATATGACACTCTTGACTATTCTCGAGTCTCCGTTGAATAAACTTGGGAAAGTGCGCGTATACGTGCACACGTTACAAGACTACGTGATAGAAGTAAACCCTGAAACAAGGCTTCCTAAAAACTACTACAGATTCATAGGCTTAATGGAGCAGCTATTCAAGGAAGGAAAAGTTCCCCCTGAAAGTGACCTCACGCTTCTATCACTTTACAAGATGACATTTAAGCAGCTTATCGACCACGTGAAACCTTGCAGAACAATACTGTTAACTGAAAAAGGTGAACGAGTCCCTCTCATAGAGCTCTCTAAGATGATAATATCCTACGAAAACCCAGCTGTAGTTATTGGGTGCTTTCCACATGGAGACTTTAGAAAGGAAATATATGATATATGCGATGAAAAATACTCCATTTACGATGAATCTCTCGAAGCCTTTACAGTTGCCCAGCGAGTTGTGTCATCATGTGAAATTGCTCTTGGAATCATTTAAACTTAAAACCAAAAATTTCTTTGCTGACCCAGCTCAATCCATGCCTTACATACTTAACATGCTGTCCAACACTCTCATCAACTAAGTAACAATATAGGAAGGCTCCCGATCTAATGCTTCCATAAGTTTCAAATTTCCAGCAAACTTCTCCATCCTTTATACAGTAAAAGTTTCCATCATCGCACCCAATATAGACCTTACCCCCGAAAACACAAGGTGTAGAGTTTACCTCTCCACCCAATTTAACTCTCCAAACCAGCCTTCCCTTTTTAGCATCGTATGCATATACATAAAAATCTCTGCATCCAATGTAGACTACACCCTTTTCCACAAAGGGTTTTGAAAGACTTTCATAGCCAAGCTCCTTTCTCCATGTGACCTCTCCAAGCTCATTAATACTGTAAAGGAATCCTTCAACATTGACAGCATACACGTTTCCCTTATGCATAGTCATGCTCCCTTCAATAGGTGCCTCAAGATCGCATTTCCATATCAAATTCCCATCTTTTTCATCTAGACAGTATATGTTACCATCCATGGATGCAAAGTAAACTTTTTCACCATCAACTCTAGCCATGCCAAGGATCTCCCCATCACTCTTAAACTCCCAGAGAATTTTCCCCTTCTCCTTATCAATTGCATACAGCGTGTAATCACAAGCTCCAATCAATATTTTCTCACCACTAACAGTGGGAGTAGCTGCAATAGACCCTTGAATCTTCAAACTCCATCTCTTCCTCCCAAGTCTAGCATCAAAACAGTAAAGATTTCCGGCAACATCTCCAAAGAAAACGTTTTTACCATCTGAGACAGGACTCCCTAAGACAGGGCCATAAACTCTCCTACGCCACTTAACACGGCCATCTTTAAGCTCAATACAGTAAATCCTCTTATCCATAGATGTAACATAGACTCTATGGCCAAGGCCAAAAGGAATAGATCTAACCTTAAAACCAGTCTCAACACTCCAGACAGGCCTGCCATCAAATGCTCTAAGACAATAAACCACATGGTCATCGGATCCAAATATCAGGAACCCTTCAACAAACTTCCTCTTAACATCGTCAACAACAGTCCATGCAATACTTGGAAACTCCCATCCCATAGCAATCACCAGCTAAGCTACATATCGGGGAACACTGCTCAAATGATAATTCTATAACCAAGCCGAGATTAATATTACTCAGAGGAACCTACAATGCAGGCCCAATACATCAGCTACCTCATAATTCTAATGATAACAATCACAATAATAGGCCTCCT
>DRAE01000062.1 GCA_011041895.1 Candidatus Bathyarchaeota archaeon | reverse complement strand
CGTATACCATAATACGGGTCATGGAATCTCCCAAGTAAGATTTTATCCAAGATATGCAAGGAGCGGACATCGCAAGGGCGCATGCCAAAGAATATTCTCTTCATCGTTAAAAGTTTCTTCAAGGAATCTTCGATCTTAACTCTTCCACGTGAAATCCTGTAAGTGAAAAGAGTCTCCCTCTCAGGGTAAAACCATTTTTTCGGGGGGACCAATGGCCTGTGTGAAGAGGGAAGTCTAAGCTCATCTACTGAATTTATCCGTGAATACTTCAATTCCCCATCTTCAAGTTTCATTCCTAAAACTTCATATTTGCCAATTAAGCGTTGCACGAAGGTTTGAAGTTCATCCTCGTCCAAGAAATATTCTTTTAACATTCTGTCCAATTTTCACACCCTAACTCCTATTATTTTCGTAGCATTCGATACCTTTTAAGGTGCGTTTCAAGTTACATTTGTTTCTTAAATATTCTGAGCCATTTCTTTCTCTTACACCTTAGAATTATAAGTTTATCGCCAGGTTTGAGTTCCATGTTCGACTCTGGAGCGTACACCTTGTCTCCTCTAACTATAAACATTGGATAAGCATCATCCATCAAAAGCTTACCCCAATACTCCTTCAATTCAGTTTCTTCTTTAACTACAACCTCCAGTACATCAACGTCTCTTGAAAGTAGCTTTGCCAAGTCAGCGTATCCAGGCCCCCTTAGTAAGAAGTTTATTTGGAGTGCAGTACTTTCAGATGGTGTAACAACGTATTTGATGCCTAGCTCCTTTGCAAGCTCCTTGTACTTGGGATTCCCAACTCTAACTATGACCTTTTCGACGCCCATATTCCTAGCCATAAGCGAACTGATCACATTTTGACTATCATCGCCCGTCAACGCTATAAAGACGTCGGCATTAGCGACTTCAGCTTTCTCTAAGATATATGGGTCAGCTGCATCACCGTGAATTACATCTATTACAGGGAACTTTTCCACTAGAAGTTCACAGGTTTTTTTATCTTTCTCAATGACTGTTATCTTGGCGTTTGGATATTCGTCCATTAAGTTTTCTATGAGGATTTGAGCAGTGTTTCCGCCGCCCACGATTATGAACTTCACTTTGCATCATCCCAGCCATGAAAGCCTTTATCTTTATTATTGAGGTTAAAAGATATTTCCCTTTAAAGGTTACTATTTTAAAGGTTTAATAGTGACCTCGAATGGCACCGCAAGCTGAGGAACTGCGGCTACGCATCGAAAGATTTTTCAAGATGTCCGGCTTTAGGCTCGCATATTTAAGCTATATAGGGAAGTGGGCTTTTCTAGGTTTCATAGTTGGAGTTGTGGGGGGAGTGGCTGCCATAATATTCCAGGCAATGCTTATACTTCTTGAGACATTTTTCTGGGAGAAATTTGCTCTACTTACGGGAGAGAAGCTTGCTACATTGCTTTTGCCAGCCTTTGGAGGGCTTGTAAGCGGGGTTATAGTTTATAAGGTTGCACCGGAAGCTGAGGGTCATGGAACAGATGCCGTCATAAGAGCAATTCATAGAAGATGGTCTAAAATTAGAGCCCGCGTCCCCTTAGTTAAAGTAATTGCATCAAGTGCAGTTATTGCCTCTGGTGGAAGCGCTGGAAAAGAGGGTCCTATAGCTCAAGTTGCTGCTGGTGTAGCATCGATACTCGGTGAAAAACTTGGCCTGAGAGTATGTGATAGAAGAGTCTTTGTAGCAGCTGGAATAGCTGCGGGAATAGGAGCCATATTTAAAGCACCCTTTGGAGCATCTCTATTTGCAATAGAGGTCCTGTATAAGAGGGATTATGAAGTAGAAGCCTTTGTCCCATCAATCATAGCGTCAGTGGTAGGATACTCTATTTACTGTAGCGTATATGGGTGGACTCCAGTATTATCATTTCCAGGAAATATATTCATTCCACCAATCGAGTTTATTTTCGTAGCTATACTTGGCCTACTTTCAGGATTTCTTGCAGTGATCTATGTTAAGATCTTCTATGG
>DRAE01000143.1 GCA_011041895.1 Candidatus Bathyarchaeota archaeon | reverse complement strand
GGTTATGAACATTGAACCGCACATTGCAGTTGGCACAAGTGCGTTCATGGTCGGCGTAACAGCTTTCATGGGCTCCATAGCCTACTGGAGAAGCGGTATCCTAAACCCAGTAAAAGTCGCTGCCATAGTTCCAGGAGTTCTAGTTGGGGCCATGATAGGGCCCAGAATAAGTACGAGGCTCAAAGGAGCAGCCTTGAGGAAAATATTTAGTCTTGTAATGATTGCATTTACAGTATTAATGATTGTTCAAGCGTTCGGCATTATATAGAGCCTGAGATCTTGTTATTAAATGAGTATTACTTATGTGGCAGAAACCATGTATTTAAAGCCACTCCTTTCTCACTAAAGGGGGAAACTCACTGAATATTATTTATCGTGGGATTAGGACTATTAAGTGCTATCTTCGCTTATGTGGAAAGATTTTCGTCAGTCGTCTCGCTAGGAAAGCAGTTATCCAGCAAATCCCGCCGGAGAGGAACCAGAGACCAAAGATTAGTAAGTTCGATATTGGCTGTTGATAGAGAAGCCATATTGCAATGCTCAAGCAAATTAATCCAAAGAAAATGAATCCATGGCTAATTGCCCACTCTCTCCTTGAAAGCACACTTGGCATATCTAACCTCCCACCTTTAGGTAGTAGAAGCCTAGTTTCTCTGACGTATAGAGTTGCTTTACTCTGTTTAATATATATTGCCAACGTAACAATAGCTTATGGTGTTACAAATGCCTAGAGTCAATGGTATACTCATCTCTTATTGTGGTTTGGTATGTGAATACTGTAAAGCCTATCTAACTGATAAATGTGGAGGATGTGACCAGCATATAAATGAATGCCCATACATTGAGTGTGTCATTAAGAAAAAAGTGAAAACCTGTCTATCATGTAAGTTGTTCCCTTGTAAGCTACATCGCAAGGGTTTCACATGGGAAACTGAAGAATATGGCAGGTTGAGATGGAGAGTGTATAGCAATGTATTTATGAGAGTATTAGGTACTATAAGGGAATAACTGTACATCCTTTCTTTTGTGAATTATCCTCCGTAGAACCCATATTCGGCTACAGTTGCCATGCTTCCAGTTATTTTAATGTTATAGAATACTCCTGGCGTATAGTTGAATGGGAATACTAGAGTTACCACTTCATTTGGTCTTAGATCTACGAATCTTAGCTCTGTGATGTACATTTGATTGTCTTTTATTACTAGGACTGGTGTTGAGCTCGAGTATTGTCTTATCAGTGTTTTGCCTTGTTTGATGTATATTCTTCTAAGCGACTCTGTTAAATCTCCTATATTCTTGACCTGGGCCTCGATCATCCCATTGTTCAGTGACAGGTCGGTGATTGCAATGTATGTAGATTGACTTGGTCTTGGATGCGTTACATGCACTGCCCAAGTGTATACTACTAGGCTTACCATTAAAGCTATTAAGGTAGCCAATACGATCGCTGTCCATGTCTGTAGTCCCTTCCTGCGTCTATTGACTATTATGGGAGCTATTAAGAGCATTGATAGAAGAGATACTGCTTCATCAACGCCCTCTGATGATGATCCAGTGTAATGAATATAGTGGGCAATTATCTCATATGGCAGGATTATCTCATGTACTTCTCCTTCAGAGGTTACAACTATCGGACCATATTCGTGAATTTCATAGCCTGCGTATTTTATCTTGACTGTGAGCTCCTCGTTCATTGGAACATTTAGTGTAACTGATCCATCCCGTGAAGTTATGCCATTTGCAACCATGTTTGACCCTGAATAAACCTCAACTTCAAGGCTTGGGAACGGTATTCCGGACATTGTCTTGACGATAAAGGTTGTACCAGCATAAACGCATCTGACACTGTAGCTGTATATCGCTGAGTCAGCTGAGTTTCCTGCATTATCCTCAGCGTGAACATAGAATTGAACATGCGTACCTGATGGAAGCTCTGGAATTTCTGCCTGCCACGAGCCACTATATTCGTCTCCCGAGACTAAGCTCATGGGGATACTGTCCCAAGATACTCCCCCATC
>DRAE01000057.1 GCA_011041895.1 Candidatus Bathyarchaeota archaeon | reverse complement strand
TCTAATCAGAAGGTTGGAAACTCTCCTTTTTTCGCTGAAGAATTCGGTGGAGAAACATAGAAAGGATGGGGATCTGGATGCATTGAAAGGAAGGATCAACTCCACGGTGGATGGATTGAAGAAAAGCTATAACTGAGCCAGTAAAAAATAAAAAGAGGAAGGATTAAGAAATCTAAGCCTTTACCCACTCCGTTTTTCTAAGCTATATCTTCATTCATCATCCTCTAATTCATCTGGTGCTGGCTTGGTTCTTTCTGGTAGCTGTGGTTGTGGTTTCTCTGATATCTTGGGCTCTATTTCAGGAATTGCTGGTATATACTCCTCAACTATTTCGCCTCTTCCAATATCTACTTCAAATACATACACGGGCTGAAAATACTCTTGATCCTCCGGAGATGGTTCTGCATAGTATGCCAAATATACTTCTTTTACTTTCACTTCTTCACCAATTATTACTCTATGTATCCCTTTCTCCCTAAGTCTTTCTAATGCCTGTGAAGGTGTTAGTATAGTAAACTGCTTATAAGGTTCATACTCTCGCCAGCACTTGTAAACCCCGACTACATCCCCATTGTTGCCTATATATACTTTTAGTTTAGATCCTGCACCAACTACAGGAAAGCCATTAATCTTTCTGTCAAATATCACTTGCATAACCAGATCTATCTTCTCTGTACTTACATCACCAGTGGCTGGGTCTTTCCTTGCTATTTCAGCAGTATCTGTCACGACTTTACTAAACTCCGCATCTGCTGGCATTAGTCCATTATCACTTAAGAATTTTTTGGCTGATTTTATAGCCGTTTCTTTTAATGGTAGGTTTGGTGGATTGTTTATATCACCGTATATTTTTGACGAATCTCTGTAAAATAGTCTCCCTGAAGCTTTGAGTACTTCAAGCTCAAGAGAGTCATGCTTCACAATACACCTATTAGCATCTTCTGAAACATCTCCTATCAGTCCCAATGTTTCTGCGAGTGCGGTAACTTTCTCCGCTGTAACTTCTGGTTTCTTCACTTTGTAAACCATTATTTTATCTGGTATCACCGGAAGAGCCATACCCGCGCCTAAAGTAATATTTATTACTGTCGTTGGTGCACCGATTTCAGGAAATGCTTTTGAGGGTAACTGCTCGTCTATGGAATTATTGGTAAATGAGACTCCAGCTATTATAGCACCTATCGCCATAACCACTAACAAAAGCGGTATAAATATTTTATTTCTCATTTTTCTTTTTAACAAGTATGTGATACCCAGAACAAGCAACTTGGATCGTTCTTGTCAGGAGCCACGCTCCCGTGTCCCCATAGATGGTCATCATAAGTAGAATATCCTTTGTCGCAAACGCCCATAACTGCTGCCCTCATAGTAGATGGGTATCCATCCTCACTTGCCTTAAACCATGCTTCTCGTATGGTATAACCATCTTCTATCATGTATCCCGCAAACTTTTCTCCTAAGCGGCAATACATACCCGTCTCTGTATCGAATCCATCTATTTGATGAAGACCTTTGAATACACCCCATCCCCATCGTTCGTACCACTCGCCCTCATCACTGCTTTTATTAAGGACTAAACATGCATTTATAGCTATCCACTCCAAATCTAGGTCGCCCCATTCAGCATCATGATGGCTCTTTGTACCTGTAAGTTCTTTATCATCATGGTCATTATTGAAATAGAATCCTTTTGGCAATCCGTGTCCTGCATACAATGCGAAGTCTACCTCATCTATCCAATCGTAATCAGTTCCACCAATACTCTCTTTTTTGAAGTCTTCTTCATATGCATAGTAATCTCCCCAGTTGAAATCCTTTGACCATCCATCTTCACCGAGTTTATTATAGAACCCAATAGCGAGATCATCGGCACACGTGAAACTATGCCAACCCAAAGGACTATAATCATTTGTCCATTCAACGCCCACCTCATATGCATTTACTGTTCCAATGCTTAGGCCACTTATTCCTACTATAAACATTGCCAACACCGCTAACCACACAATTGGCATTGTCTGATGTCGCTTTT
>DRAE01000075.1 GCA_011041895.1 Candidatus Bathyarchaeota archaeon | reverse complement strand
GGGTGGCCATGCTCAAACCTTACAAAGGTTACCGTTAATGGGGTTTCAACAAAGAAGCTGTGAATGTCGTTTGGGAGTTTCCACTTGCTTTTCTCATCTACAACAGTTTTTTTAATTTCACTTGGATCCGAGAATCCTGTTCCCGTGGTGTATGTCTCGAATAGGGCCATATCGGGTTTAAAGGATTCCTTGAAGTAGTCGTTTGTCCTTGAATGCTTTGAGATGAATACCAGTCTATCCTTAAACTTTTCTACTAGAGTCATGTACGCTACAAGCTTCTCAAAGTATTCGATGAACAGCATATAGCCTTGATTGCTTTCCTCAATGCTTATCTCATCTATGAACTTCTTAGCGTAGATTATGCTGTCACACCAGAACTCCTTTGCCCCTGTGAGAGCTTTGCTTTTTATCTCGGATAATATGTTTTCATGTTTTTCGAAAGCTTCCTTCATGACAACCTTATTCACTCCTGGAATTGGCCTTATTACTCTGCTCACAAGTGAGCCATCTATGAGGCCATGCATTTCATTGTATCTGCTTAAAACTTTGAATATGAGCTTTGCCTCGACAATCTCGGAGTAAAGTCTAAGTCTGTCCTCCACATGCTTAAACGGGAGAAGCACATCTACGTCGACAAGCTTCTCATAGTCTAGGCCATTCATGCAAATTACAGCTTCAGCATTTATAGCGTACAGTGCATAGCCTTTAAACTCTTTTACACCCCAGCTGCTGTCGACACCACATATTAAAAATGGCTCTTCGGGTGGGGAAAATCTCTTTGAAATCCAATAATCCGCTACCTTGCTTCCATCAATGTAGACTTTCTTGATTTTCTCAAGGATCTCATACATTTTCTCAGCTAGGCACTCATAGGTTTCTGGAAGCATACTGAGAGAATTATAACCTCATGAAACCTATATAAATTAGCTTAGTCTTGTAGCGTTGCACGGGGGAGAGATGGATGAAAGTAAAGGGTTGGAGAAACATTAAGCTTTTAGGAGCTACAAGTTTTCTAACGGATGTAAGTAGCGAGATTATGCATTCTGTTCTACCATTCTTTATAGTGTCGCTTGGTGGCGGAGGATTCATTGTAGGAGTTATAGGTGGCCTTGGAGATGTTATCTCAAACATTTTCAAGGTGATTTCAGGGTATATCTCAGATAAAATTAGAAGATGTAAGTCTATAGTTGCACTAGGCTACTTTACATCTTCTCTTTCAAAGCTGCTGTTATCGTTTTCCACATCGTGGCTACATGTAATGGTTATCAGACCTATTGAAAGAATTGGAAAAGGTATTAGAACTGCTCCGAGAGATGCATTGATAGCTGCTTCCATTGATGAAAGCCAAAGGGGGAGGGCTTTTGGGCTACATAGGGCACTTGATACTGCTGGAGCTATTCTAGGAGTTATTCTAGCCATAGCTTTGCTTAAGTTTCTTGGGGAAGCCTACAACCAGATACTTTTGATAGCTGGTATAATAGCCTTCACTGCACTTATTCCGCTGGCCTTTGTCGAGGAGGCAAGAATGGAGAAAAAGAGAGCTAAGGAGACTGCAAAGATACCATTGAGAACCTGGATCGTTGTCATTACAATGACAATATTTGCTGTTGGAAACTTTACATATATGCTCTTTCTACTAAGGGGAGAAAGCTTTTTCACGGGAGAGATGAGGCTTATAGGACCCATATTGCTCTACCTGATATTTAACATTCTTTACACGGTTACAGCGTATCCTGCTGGTGCATTAGCTGACAGAATTGGAAAGCATTGGGTCACAGTTATGGGATATGTTCTCTATGGGATAAGCTGTCTTGGACTGGCCATGGAAATTAACCTCGCAGCTGGAGTAGTAATGTTCATACTATATGGGGCATCCTATGGATTCTTCGACGGAGTACAGAGAGCCCTCATAAGCGACCTCTCACCACTGGAAGCAAGAGGAACAGTTCTTGGAGTATTCCACTCCCTAACGGGATTCGGAACCCTAGCTGGGAGCATAATAGCTGGGCTAATATGGGAGACTATAGGGTGGAACTGGACATTCATATTTGGAGCAGT
>DRAE01000015.1 GCA_011041895.1 Candidatus Bathyarchaeota archaeon | reverse complement strand
CAGTTTCCTAATTTGATGTTTTCAAGGCCTACCTCTTTTATAGCGTAGTAGGTTTTAACCATTTCATATAGTGTTGGCGGCCTTACATGTTTTAGCTTGTACTCTGGAAAGAATGCCAGTAGCGTGAATGGTATCTTTGGATCCACGTTTTTAACTAGTTCAGCTATTTTAACTATTTGATCGGTTTCAACGATTCCAGGTATGAATAGTGTAAGTATTTCAAGTGTAAAGCCCATGTCATGGGCTAACTGTGGAACTTCTAGAATCCATTTATTGGTTGTTCCACACAGTTTTCTATAGGTTTCTTCATTGTAGGCTTTTATGTCGAGCCAGAATGAATCAATTGCTCCTTGCATTGTTTCAAGGTTTTGCTCTATGAGGCCATATCCATTTGTTTCAAGGAGCATCCAAAGCTTTTTTCCAGTATGCTCTTTGATAAGCTCCGCTGTGTCGACATAGTAGTCAGCTACGCATGCAATATCTCCACCTGTAAAGGCCACGATGTTTCTTGCAGGTCCAAATCCCTGGGCACTTAATACGATTTTATCTGGTGGAAGCTTCATTGGGCAAAGTGGCCCTCTTTCGCCATATAGTTTACATGAGCCACAGTGTCTGCAGAGGTCGGTTGCATGCCACATGGTTGCCCTTTCACGCGGTTCAAAAACAGTTACCTTTTCGAGGTAATCGGCTGCAAGAACAGCTAACTCCTCGCTTGAAACCCATTCACCATTGAACTTCTGCGAGAAATACCATGAATGGCACTTGAGACATGAATGATTACAACCTGACTGATAAATTGATAGATAATCCTCAGGCCTTGATAGTTGAATCGAAGTTATAACCCTAAACCACACCCCCTTCTCTTTCTTTAAGGTTGCCTTACAAGCTGGTAAAAGGCTTCCATCAGGCATTTCAACTAGACATGAGCCAGCTGGAAAACCCTGTTCAGCTAGTTTACATCTGAATATTTTCAGAGTCTGTTCCTCCGAGGTGTATTGGTCAGAACGTGCAGCCTTTCATCACCGTTCAGAGAAGCCGAGCCTCATCACACCAATAAAAGTTAAGCTCAAGCAAGTATTAAATTCGATGCCCAAAATAAAGGTCATTTAAAAGCTGGGAATATCAGCCATGAGATGGTGTGAAAAGTTGAAGTTTTTCAGTCTCCGCCCCTGAACCTGGTCATCACGACTCAGGGTCTCCGCCCTTCATCACCTAATTACAATCGAGTTTAAGGATAATATTAAATCATTGCTGCTTCGCTAGTTTGAGTGCTTTTTCCACGGCCTCTTCAGGTGTTTTTACCTCATGTGTTAGCCTATTGTATTCTCCTAGGTCTGCTTCGAAATCTGATGCTCCTCCAAGTCCTCTTAGAAGTATCACTGGCTTACCGTATGCTAGGGCTAGACCGATCTCTGAAAGCGTTCCAGGTCCTCCATGTATAGCTATTACAGCGTCTGCTGCTAATACATTTATAGCGTTTCTTGCAAAGCCTATCCCTGTTGGAATTGCAATATCAATGTATCTATTAGCTTCTTCCCTAGTGAATCCTGGAAGTATCCCTACGGTTACTCCATTTGCCTTCTTCGCTCCCCGGCACACTGCCTCCATGACACCGCCTCTTCCACCACAGATAATGATGGCTCCATTTCTGGCTAGAAGTTCACCAACCTTCTCAGCAGCTTCCCTAACTTCATCTGGTATCGGAGTGCTGCTTCCAATCACGGCCACATAGATTTTCCCTTGCATATGCAGCCCTCACAACCTGAATTCACAGATAAATATACGAGGGACGCGTCAAAAAATATGGATGAGGAGCTGACTGCTGCGGGGTACTGACGTAGCGGATGAAGAGCCCGCGCAGCATCTGACACCTCAAGACCTTCTCCGGATTTTAGCTTTTGCAATTAACAAGAGGAGCAGTAGAGTACACGCCATAATGGCCATCAATGGAAAGAACATGTTTAAACCTTTCTTACGTGGAAGATTGACTTTAATGCTGGCCATGTTGCCTGCAGCATCGATTGCAATTACATAGGCTTCCACTGCATGAATATACTCGGGAACAT
>DRAE01000147.1 GCA_011041895.1 Candidatus Bathyarchaeota archaeon | reverse complement strand
ATTATAGCGAGAATAGATAGGGGGGTAGGTGAAAAGCTTGTAATTGCATCCCATTACGATGTTGTTCCAGCATTTGGAGAATGGAAGTATCCACCTTTCAAGCTAACCCTTGAAAACGGGAAAGCCTATGGTCGAGGTGCAAGCGATGCAAAGGGGCAGGTAGTTGCAATGATAGCAGCTGCTAAACACCTTGTAAAATGCGACAAGCTAAACTATGATGTCGAGCTCTGGATAACATGTGACGAAGAAGTTGGAGGAAAAGCTGGAATAGGCTATCTAGTAGATCTCTTCCACAAGGAATGCAACTACGCTTTAATAGTGGACTCAAGTGCAGAGTACCTAGCCATTGGAGCAAGTGGAATACTATGGCTCGAAATAACAGTTGAGGGAATTGGAGGCCATGCAGGCTATCCATTCGCCGCCGACAATGCCATATACAGGGCCATCAAGGTCGTGAATGCACTGCTCAAATACGCTAAAAGTATAGAGTCGAAGGAGAGCATCCTCAACGCACCTCCAAAATGCCCAAGAAAGAAGCTCTGGCCAAGGCTCTCAGTAACGTACATTTCAGCTGGAAGACAGCCAAACATGATCCCAGGAACATGCACTATAAAAATCGATAGAAGGCTAATCCCAGAAGAAGACCCAGACGAGGAAGAGCAAAAACTCAAAGAATTCCTAATGGGGCTCAAAGATGTGAAACTAAATGTAAAAACCTTGACTAAGGCCAGAGGCTATGCAACGGATCCAGAGCATCCATTCGTCAAAAGATGCGCTGAGGCAATATACAAGGCCACTGGAAAACAGCTTCCAATATGCGGAGAGCTTGGTGGAAACGATGGCCACTACTTCGCCTCAAAAGGCATTCCAGTTGCATGCTTTGGAACATGCAGAGAGGACAATAGGATACATGATGTAAACGAGTTCGTGTACATCAAGGACATTGAAATGGTTAGAGACATGATAATAAAGTTGGCATCTAAAGAAGAGTAAGGGCAAGTGCAAATCCTATCAAAGCCCCTATAATTGAAGAGGTTAAGTTAACTACATCATTGTCAAAGAACTCGTAGCCGTGCACAAGCCTAGCTTTCTCACCACATGTATGAATTCTTCTCTCAGTGAAGGTCTTGCATTTCTCACAGTAGTAGAAGCCCTGGACAGTAGCTCCAAGTATACTGTCTACGGTGCATCCGATGAGCCCCGAGACTATGGCCACTAGGTAAATTACCTCAGGAGAAATGTAGAAACCATTGAACTCCGTGAACACAAGCTTCAACCTGTAAAAAACGTAGGCAACAGTTGCAATGAAGAAACCTGCTGCAAGGGCTGCTCCATAACCTAACAGGGTAACTCCACCAGACACTCCCGGCTCAACTGTACGCTTCAAATCAGTTATTAACCTAGGTTTCCTGGAACTCAGTATTCCAAGTTCAGTAGCCCACGTGTCGGAGGTCACGGTTGCAAGAGTTCCAATGTACGCGAGGAAGAAATACTCCTTTAAAGTAGTCATTGCGTAAAGTATCGCTATCACAGTAGCTACAAGACCATTCGAAAGAACTTGAATGGAGTCTCGCGTACCACCCTTTGACATTACAATATAATATTTTCTCTTAATGTCGTGCTTATAGAACGTGAATATACTTGACACAACAAAGAATCCAACTATAGTCATGTAAAGTGCTAGACCTCCAAACCCCCCTATAATACATCCCATTACAAAACTGACTATAACAGCCTTACATTCCAGAAACTTGCGTTTATATGCTATATAAGCTAAAAAAGTGTTCAGGGGAAGAGTTATCTGGAAGTCAAGAACTTGAAAGCCTAATCCCATTAGATCTCAACTGATTCTCCTGGTTTCAAGATTACAACTTTTACATCTGGAGCTTTTTCCTTGACATGCCTCTTGAACTCCTCTGGATCCTGCTCTATCGGTGGAAACGTGTTATAATGCATCGGTATAACAATCTTAGGCTTCACGTAGCTTACCGCGATAGCTGCAAGCTCTGGATTCATGTTCCATCTTCCACCAATTGGAACCATCATTAGGTCAGGCTTAAAGATCTCTCCTATGAGCTTCATGTCATAGAACAGTCCAGTGTCACCTGCATGATAT
>DRAE01000068.1 GCA_011041895.1 Candidatus Bathyarchaeota archaeon | reverse complement strand
GAAGTTACACCTATAAAGAGAGCTAGTAAAAGAGTATTAGCAAAAATTGAAACCTTATTGAAGGAGGAGGTTCCCTCTGATACTGGAATTTAATGGTAAAAAACCAAGGATAGGAAAAAACTGCTTCATTGATCCAACAGCTAGAATTGTCGGCGAAGTGATTATAGGCGATAACGTAAGTATATGGGCTAATGCCATAATTAGAGCTGATGATGAAAGGATTGAAATTGGATCCGGCACCGTTGTCATGGAGAATGTGTTTATAGAGGCTCCGGAAGGTTTTCCTGTTGCGATTGGAGATAGAGTGCTTATAGGGCATGGAGCGATCATTCATGGTGGAAGCGTTGGAGACGACGCTCTCATAGGGATAGGTGCAATAGTTTTAGATGGAGCAAAAATTGGAAAGGAGGCTATAGTAGCTGCTGGAGCTCTTGTGCCTCCTAAAGTAGAGGTTCCAGAGAGAAAGCTTGTTGCAGGTATACCATGCAAAGTTGTTAGAGATGTAAGTGACAAGAATTTAAAGGCTAAAGAAAAAGGGCGTCTAACGGCTTTAAGAAAAGCTAAAAGATACAGGGAATTGTTAAAAGTAGAGAGTTAATTTTGTGCATATGCACAAATTAATATAGGAGTTGACTGTTAAAATATGATGGAAATGTGGGGCAACCCATACTATTGGCCATATTACTGGACGTATAATCCATGGCTTCTATGGTGGCTTTGGTGGATCAGGCCAGGATGGCTTGCTGCATGGATGCTATGGAACATGATTATGCAACCATACATGTGGCCTCAAAACATTCCAAAGGATACCTACAAACAGATGCTAGAAAATGAGATCAAAGCTTTAGAGGAACATCTAAACTATCTAAAGAATGAGCTTAAGAGACTTGAAGAGCAGGGTTAAGAGACATACTGCATTGAAAAGATTGGAGCTCTCTCCACCAATTCTTTTTTGATTGGTGGCTTAACCACTTTTATCTTTTTAGCGATAATTGCTGTTGGAAGTGCTCCCACAGCTCTAACTTTGACCACGCTTCCAAAGAGGTATTCATTTGATGGAATAACGAACTGTTTGTAAGCGTAGTTTCTACCCATCCATGTTCCATGTTTTCCAAACTCATCTACTATAACGTTCCCAACCCATCCCTTCCAGCTAAGATTCCTTTCAAGGCTGATTTCTATTCCAATCTTTGTCATTATACGGCTTCTCCTTTTAGTTTCACCCCATGAATGTCTTTTAAGCTTGGAGGCCTCTGTACCGGGTCGAGGCCAGTACCTCGAAACGTTTATGGAGTCAAGTTTAAGTTCTTTCATTAGCTTAACGGTGTCCATGAACTCTTCAAAGGTTTCAGTGGGAAACCCCACTATTATGTCCGTCATAATATTCATTCGCGGAAACTTCTCCCTTATCCTCTCAATGAGCTTGATGAAGTCTTCAACAGTATATCTTCTATTCATTAGGGAGAGAACTCTATCATTTCCACTCTGTAGGGGAAGGTGAATAAACTTGAAAACTTTTCTGCTTCTGTAAGCGTCCAATAGGTCATCAAGCATCTTTATTGCACTATTTGGAGTCATCATTCCAATTCGCATAAAAAAGTCTCCCGGAATCCTTGTAAGCTTCTTGATCAGCTGTGGAAGAGTGTATCCACGATCCCAGCCATAGATTCCAGTATCTTGAGATGTTAGCCAAAGCTCTTTTACTCCCTCCTCAACAGCTTTTCTAGCATGCTCAAAGATTTTCTCTGGTGGATATGAGAAGAGCTTTCCCCTCGCAAATTTTACAATGCAGTAGGTGCAGTTTCCAATGCATCCTGCACTAATTGGAATTATCTCAACAATCGGGTTTCTCCTTACTTTAGGCATGCATGCCTTAACTGTTCTATTGTCCTTTGGTAGATAGACTACTCTTTCGCCTTTAAGCACCTTTTCAACTACTTCATGCACCTTGTGTATTGCATATGGCCCCATCATGGACATTTCTGGAAAACGGTCTTCGACTATGAAGCGCTCAGCTTGAGGGAGGCATCCCGCCACTATGATTCGCCTTGGATCAAAAACTTGTGAAAGTTTTTCAAGTCTAGAGATCATTTTATCCTCTGTTGGAAGTTTAACTGT
>DRAE01000097.1 GCA_011041895.1 Candidatus Bathyarchaeota archaeon | reverse complement strand
CCTTTATTAACTGGAATAGGTTAAACGTGTATATGCCGAGGAGAGCTATGGCTTGCCAATATACATAGAAGAATGATATAAGCATTATAACGCTTCCCACATGGGTATAAATAAAGAACTTTATTGCTGCATACTTTCTTCGCGGCCCACCCCATACAGCTATAAGGAAGTACATTGGTACGAGTACGAGTTCCCAGAATATGTAGAATAGGAATAAGTCAAATGATACGAAAACACCGATTAATGAGGTTTCTAGTAACAGGAATAATGCATAATATAGGTGCTCAGAATCATGTATGTGATTACTTGCAATTACAGCGGATAACGATAGTATTGTAGATAACAGGACCATGATCATGCTGAAACCATCAACTCCAATGTAATATGATATCCCGACAGAAGGTATCCAATCGAATTTGTCAACAAACTGTAATTCAGTACTACCAGTTGCCCCACTAGACCAGAACACTAGACCCAAATGTAATGCTAATACGAAATCAATGAAGCTCACCACTATAGCGAACCATCTGGAAGCTTTTCTACTAGCTGTCCCAATAATATAAGCTATGGGTGAAGCAAGCAAAGGTAGCCATAAAACAACTGATAGTTCATATGGGAACGCTTCCACTCACATCACCTCATCCAAATGGAAATGAAAATATGGGATAGCCCAACAACCACATACCATAAATAAATACAAATAACGTTCCAAGGGCTATGAGGAGGGCATAAATCTCTATAATACCGATTTCAATTCTCCTAAACCTGCCACCTAGCCATTTAAGAGAGTTCCCTATAGCGTTAACAAGCCCATCTATGCCGAGCCTATCGAATAAATCGGATATCTTAGCGACTAGTAATCCCGATCGACCAATACCATTCACAATTCCATCTACAATCTTAGTGTCAACCCAACTTAGACCTCTTGAAATACATTTCCATGCAAGCTTCTCTGACAAAAGTAAATACAATCCATCTAATCCATACCTGCTCTCTAAAACCTTAGAAAGCAATTTACCAAGACCTCCCGCAGATAGCCTATCTACCATGAATCTCCGGGTAACATAGCTCTCATAAGCAACCCACATGCCTAAACCAGCGAATAGTAAGGAAATGGCAGCAACTGGAATAGATTCTGGTATAAATCCATGCCAAAGTGGTTCATAAGTAATTTCGGCGATCCCCTCATGATTAAGATGAATACCGTAGTGCTCTAAATAACCAGCTAGGAATTCTACAAAACTTTCTTTGAAAAATGGCATGATAATACCTAGAATAACAGAAATCGTGGCTAGTATGACGAGAGGTATTGTCATTACTGGAGGTGATTCATGGATATGCACATGTTCATGTTTTTCTTCATGCTCACTGCTATGATGCTCCTTTAACATCTTTGGAGCTCTTAATTCACCCCAAAACGTATTGAACCATAGTCTCATAATGTAGAATGCTGTTAAGAAAGCTGTGATAACTAAAAGCCAGTAAACAATAGGATCATGTGCCTCTAAAGCTGCTTCAATAACCGCATCTTTACTCCAGAATCCAGATAATGGGAAGATACCTGCTAGAGCAAGCGCACCAATTAACATGGTTAGAGCTGTAATCCTCATATCTCTGTAGAGTCCACCCATATATCTCATATCCCGCGATAACCAAGGATCGTGTACAATTTCATGCATCATATGAACAACGCTTCCAGCACATAGGAACAGGAGGGCTTTGAAAAATGCGTGGCTCATTAAATGAAGGTATCCAACGGCGTATCCTCCAACTCCTAGAGCGGACATCATGTAGCCTATCTGGCTTATAGTGGAGTATGCTAAGACGCGTTTAATATCCCATTCTACTAGTGCCATAGTAGCAGCTATGAACGCTGTAAACGCGCCTACGTAAGCTACAAATTGCAATGCTGTTGGAGATGATGCAATTATGGGATATACGCGTAGAACTAGGTATACTCCCGCTTTTACCATAGTTGAGCTATGAAGAATTGCAGAGACCGTTGTAGGGCCTTCCATTGCATCCCAAAGCCATGCCATTAGCGGGAATTGTGCTGACTTACCCATTGCACCTATAAAGAGGAATATACCTATTAAAGCTAGAAGTTTTGGATCAAGTATCGCGGG
>DRAE01000050.1 GCA_011041895.1 Candidatus Bathyarchaeota archaeon | reverse complement strand
TTTTTCGCTGTTGAGGCTTCCATGAGAATATGTGGGATCTGTCATACCTCCCATGGGATTGCTTGCTGTGAAGCTATTGAACATGCAATTGGAATATATCCTCCAAGGGATGGGCTTCTCCTCAGAGAGGCCTGTGGAATATTGAATAGGATTCAAAGCCATATTCTCCATCAATTCCTCATACTAAATGACTTCTTCAAAAAGGAATTCAAGAAAATACTCTTAAAGAATCTGTTTAAGGCACTTGAATTCTGTAATCGTCTCCTTTCAAGAATTGGAGGTGCCCCAACTCATCCACCGAATATAACTATTGGAGGATTGATGAAAGGTGTTCCAGAGGCCAGAATGGGAGACATTCAACGAGATCTAGGTGAGCTTGAAAAGCTTGTAAGAGAGTACGTTAGGGAATTCTTCTTAGACGATGATAAGTTATCCAATAAAGTTGACATACTGAGAGAGTATAATCTTGAACTTGGTAAAGTAGCATCTCACATGTTTTATGGTGACAGATTTAATATCAATGTGGAAGAGGTTTCAGTTGTCCATCCAATGGATTTAATCGAGAATCCAATTTCAGAGGAGCTTAGAGGAATTCTTGCAAAGTCAAGTGCATTATGTGCACTCTACAGAGGTAAAAAGGTTGAAGTTGGGCCAAGGTCAAGAATGACCATTTACAGGGGCTTCAAAGGATCCACACTCTACGATTTACAGAGGGCACGCGTCCTTGAAATGGAGCTTAACATTGAAAGATTGAAGGAGATATTTAATGAGGTTGATTTGAGTGCTCCGGTTAGAACTGGTGAGATTCCACTTAGAAAGGGAAGTGGCATAGGCGTATTTGAGGCTCCAAGAGGAACGCTTATCCACAAGGTTAAACTTGACGACACTGGGCACATCGAAAGCTACAAGGTTATTGTTCCAACAATGTTTAACATTCCAGTAATAGGAGAGGCTGTTAGGGGTATTCCAAAGAGCATGGCCTCAGTAATTCCAAGATTGTTTGACCCATGTATCCCATGTGCAGTCCATATGGTTGAGGTTCGAACATGAGCGGTGAAAAAATTAAAGTGATTCATGTAGATATTGGGGGATGTGAAGGCTGCTCAGTTTCATTTCTAAGATCACTTCCACTAATCAGCGATAAATGTGCTGCTAAAACTTTGTATACTGTTGATAGCATAGATGAACTTCTTGAAAATGACGTTGATATCGCATTTGTATCCGGGTCAGTGTGCTTAAACGATGAGGAAACCATTGAAACATTGAAAAGTGTACGTAGAAGGGCCAAGATACTTATTGCATTTGGGTCATGTGCCTCCTTTGGAGGTGTGACAAGATTTTCAAGGGGTGGACAGGAGCCGAAGCCTTCTCATAGAACATTCGCACCATTAAATCAGGTCGTTGAAGTAGAGTACTCTATTCCAGGATGCCCACCTCCACCTCAGACAGTAAATTCATTCATGATAGCCTATCAAAGACAGATTGTTACGCAGCTAGCGTTTTTCAGCAAATTAAGTGAGTTCAAAAAGCTGAGTGGATTCGATTTAATCGACGACATCGTATTAACTGGGCTTTGCATGGGATGCGGCGCATGCGAGGTCTCGTGCCCTACTGGGGCAATCAAGTTGATTGAGAGAAGACCCAACCTGATAGTTGAGAAATGTATTAGATGTGGAACATGTTACGTTAGATGCCCACGTGCAATGCAACTACTTATAAGAGGTGTTAAGAAATGATGTTCCTGAAAAACCCGCTTGGAGAGTATAAGGGAGTATATCTTGCCCAGACAACTTCAAAGGAGATACTTGCACGAAGAGAGATAAGCGGTGGAGTAGTCACCTCAATAGCTTGCTACATCCTCAAGAAAAACTTCTCAGACGCTGTTGTAGCTGTAAAGAGAACGAGGGGTATCGAGGGAACAATTATTCTAGCTAGAACATGTGAGGAAGTTATAGAGGCCGCTGGAAGCAAGTGGACTCTTGTGCCATACATGAAGGCTTTAAGAGATACAATAATAGAAGAGAATATTAGAAGAGTAACTGTCATAGGGCTTCCATGCCAAATAAATTTCCTAAGGCAAATGAAAGAATTTCCACTACTCGAAACAGATTTCGGAGATCGTGTAAGATTTCTAATAGGGTTATTCTG
>DRAE01000056.1 GCA_011041895.1 Candidatus Bathyarchaeota archaeon | reverse complement strand
TCACTTTAGCTCACATTTTTAACAAGTTAAAACTAAACCTTTTAATGGTGAAATTAAATGGTTAAAGTGAAGTGGCTTGGCCATGCATGTTTTGAAATCTCCGGTAGAAAGGTCACTATTGTAACTGATCCACATGATGGATACTCCATAGGGTTAAATCCTCCAAGAAGTGAAGCTGACATTGTTCTGATATCCCATGATCACTTTGACCACGCTGACGGGGAAAAATACGTTAAGAAAAGTGATGCAAAGGTCTTGAAGGCTGAGAAGGGTGTATGGAGCATACATGGAGTAGAGATAATGGGGATAACAAGTTTTCACGATAAGTTTCAGGGAAGGCAGCGTGGAAAGAATATTGTATACAAGTTTACTGTAGATGAAGTGTCATTTTGCCATCTAGGTGACATAGGGCATGAACTCGCAGATGAGCAATTGAAGGCCATAGGGAAAGTTCACGTGCTCTTTATACCTGTCGGGGGAACATACACCATTGGACCCAGAGAGGCTGTAAACATAATTGAAAAAATGAATCCTAACATCGTCATACCAATGCATTACAGGATTCCCGGGCTTAAGCTTCCAATAGCTGAAGTTGACGACTTCATAGATGTTGCAGAGGACAAGTTTGAGATAAAGTATCTTGACGGGAATGAGATTGAAGTTGATTTAAAGAATCTCCCAGAGAAAACCACAATATATATCTTAACACTATAATGTTAGGTGTAAATGGAAGAAGTAGACGTAATTGTAGATAATGTAATACTAGTGTCAAAATCAACTCTCTGTGAACCAGTTAAACGCAGTATAGCCATATCAGATGGATACATTGTAGACGTTGATAAACCCGTTAAGATTCGTGAAAAGTATAAGTGCGACGAACATATTGATGGAAGAAAATATATAGCTGTTCCCGGATTCATTAATGCACATCTCCACTCCTATGGAACCATTTTTAGAGGGCTTGGAGAGGAAATGACTCTTCATGAAATAGATTCAGACACGTTTCTCAACTCTTTCATGGAGTACATTGGAAAAGTGAAGCCTAGGGACCTTATATACCATGCCTGTATGGTGACGTATATTGAAGCTTTGAAAAGCGGAGCTACCTTTATAGCGGACATACCTGCTTGGAGCTATGCATCAGATATAATGGTCGACGCCTTAAATGACATTGGCCTTAGAGGATTTATAGTTTATAATGCTGATGCATGGAAGAATAGGAAAATCTCTGAAGATATAGTGTATGGAGTGAGAATTCCAGAGGAGGAGAAGCTTGAAAGAGAGGATCTTGAAAAAGTTAGGGAAATTATCTCGTCTGATCGAGACGCCATGATTCACATGCATGTAGCTGAAACCATTGAAAGATATAGGATTGTGCGTGAGAAATTTGGGCTTTCAACAGTTGAGCTTCTCGACTCATTTAACCTGTTGAATGACAGAGCTGTTCTGACGCATGCGATATGGCTTAGTGACAAGGATCGAAGAATAATAGCGCGAAGAAGGGCATCCATAGTATGTACACCATCTGCTGAAATGAAGCTCTCAGATGGAATAGTGCAAGTCCCATATTTCATATCTGAGGGGATAAACATTGCCCTTGGGACTGATGGAGCTCTATGGAATAACTCAAATGACATAATTCTTGAAATGAAGATCCTATGCCTTCTACAGAAGGTAACCTTTGGCGTGAGGGCGATCACGAGCAAAGACGCGTTTATAGCTGCAACCTACTCCGGTGCAAGAGCATTTAAACTTGAGAAAGTTATAGGAGACATAAGTAAAGGATATGAGGCAAATATTGTCCTAATAAACTCCGAGAATCCATCTCTCAAGCCTATATTAATGTCGCCGAGAAGCAATGTTCTCTCCAACATTGTATACTGTGCCCATTCAGGATACGTTGACAAGGTTATTGTGAGAGGAGAACTTTACGTTGACAATGGCATACTTGTGAAAAACGATGAACATGAAATCTTAGCTAGGTTTCAAAAAGAAGTGGAAAAAATATTTGACAAGGTTCTGTAGCTACTTTTTCCTCCCCCTAAAGGCTACAATTAACATCAAAGCTATTATTATGATGGCAACTACAGCGGTTAATGGGTCAATGGGGAACTCTGATGTTTCAGCTGGTTTCTCGGATACAGTTACCTCAAGGTACATTGGGCATTCCGTTTGATAGCTGGTTCCACTATAGTCATAATACATAATTGAAACTCCATTGATGGAAGCCTTTCCAGCGGAGAGAGCCTTCAATTTAAC
>DRAE01000002.1 GCA_011041895.1 Candidatus Bathyarchaeota archaeon | reverse complement strand
TATCATATCTCACAGCTGGACTAATGCTAATACTGCTTGGAATAAGCTTCATGCTAGTCTATGAAGGATACCTTACATGGGAGAACTGGTGGACAGTATTTCTAATGGGCTTCGGCATAATACTGCTGATAAACGCCGCCATAAGGTATACTGTTCCAGCATATAGAAAGCCTGTTGGAGGAAAAATCTTCGTTGGAGTGCTAATGTTTATTGTGGGATTAGCGGGCTATTTTAAGTTCGAGCATTGGTGGCCACTATTGTTCATAGTGGCTGGCATAGCAGTAATAGTTGCAGGAATGAAACTTGGTAAAGCTAGAGAAGAGAAAGGATAGCCTCAAAAACGTCTAGGGCATAGAGCTTCAGCAAATTTCTTTTGTGGGTTCTACCGTAGACTCTATATAGACCTGGTTTAATGCAAGTCACGAGATCTCCGATAAGATATCTTGGAAAAATGTCGGTGGAAACTACAAGCTCTCCCCATTCGCCACGTCTAAGCTCGTAAAGCATTTTAAACTTTTTTCCCTTTTTCACTTCAAAGAGATACATGTCAAAGTTGAAGGTTAGAGCATGTCTATCATCTATCTGCTGAGCGAAAAGCCCCTCCGTAGCTCCATATACTTCATATAGCTTTGCTTTTCCATACATATACTTGAGCCTCTCAGCATACTTTGAATATATCCCAGCAACTCCGCTCAGAAACATTACCTCAATATTCCAGAGCTCCGAGGGCTTCCACCCAACATTTCTTCGCATGTACTTTCCCAGTTCAAGTAAAAACCTTGGAATCCCAAATGTATACCTTATATCATGGCCGAGATATTTTTCCGTGACCAGCGAATACTTTTTCATCCAACTATCTCTTCCAAGCTTAGGTTCAATACTATCTATTTCACGCTGACTTGGGGCAAGTTTGAAGTGGAATCTCTCCTCCACAGTAAGTGCATTTAATCCAGACACAAATCCCATTGGAACTCCATTAACATCCTTTACCCTAGATGGGAGATTCAAGTTCAAGCAGAATCCATTGAGGACATGACTTAACTTTGCACGCTCAAGAACTTCTATGATTGCTCTCTCAAAGACTTTTCCAAGCTTATGTATGTAAGCTCCAGTGAATGGAATAACCTTCCTCTTGCCAGTACTTCCAAATGTAAGTCCAAAGAATATTGGAGGCTCTTTAAGCAAAACTCTATACTCTCCACGTATAACCTTACCAATATATTTTCTCAAGTCATCGTATGTGTGAACTCCAACTTTACACCTGAAATCCTCGATGTTTTTAATCTCTCCAATTTGACCCCATGCATCAACTTTATAGTATCCCTCAACAAGGCTTTCTAAAACCTCATCCTGAAAACGCTTAGCTAAACGAGTATCCTGAAGCTCGTATACATCCTTACAAAGCATTATTAATACTTAAAATAGGATATCTTCAAATAGATGCTATGGAGACAGTATCTGAAACTCTTAAAAAACACTGGAAAGATGCATTCACAATAATGCTCCTATGTGTCATAGCATCAATTCCAGCCTCATTCGTCATGTTAAAATTTCTTCCAGCTGAGCTTGTCAGAGAAGTCTCAGCAAACCTTCTGGTAATTGGATTCATTCTAAACACCTTCATATACTCTATAATAGGAACGATTGTTGGAGCAGCTCTTTTCAAGCAGGCACGTTTAAAAGGTGCCCCCATAATACATTTAGCTTTAAAAGGAGCTTATGTTAAGGCGCGTGGAAAACTTGTTAGATGCATCCATAGTGGACTGATATTTGGACTAGTAGCTTTCATAATTATTTTCATGCTTGACTTAGCTTTCTACTATGCTGGTGTACGTGCTGAAGGGGATCTATGTGGGTTCACTCTATTAGATGGTCTAGCACTAAGCATATATGCTGGCCTCTATGAAGAGGCACTGTTCAGATTCTTCCTGTTAACTCTTATAGCATGGCTTCTCAAACCACTCAAATACAACAGTCACATTGCAAACATTTTCTCAGCTCTTCTTTTCGCGTATGGCCACATTCCAACACTCTACAGCATGGGCATAACATCAACTCTAATGATCCTAAGAGTTGTATCACTAAACACGGTGGCCGGAATAATATTTGGATACTCTTACATTTCAAAGGGATATGAATGCTCCGTTACAGCACATATAACAACGGACATTATAGTCTATTGTCTTCTACCAATGCTTCTCTAAATTCACTATACTTCTCAGCAATATTCACAATTGTTTTCCAATCCCAAACTTCAACATTTTTGGGAGTTGATTTCAAAATACCTCTGTAAGGGACTATAAGTATCCTTAGGGCATCAAATTTGTTT
>DRAE01000106.1 GCA_011041895.1 Candidatus Bathyarchaeota archaeon | reverse complement strand
CCCTCTCTGTTGGTGCAGGTGTAGATGTTTCTACTATTGCCATTTGATACACCACTTCAGATTTTACTTATATTTTGTAGCATTTGCACTGATTAATTTACCGAAAGCGTTCACAAATCAACTCTTGTTAGGCTGGCCTTTAAATCATATCTCATGGAAGCGACATCTTAGGAAGAATGCAACGCTCCTTATTAGCTTCACATGTTTTCCTGGAACTATTATGTGATGGTTTCCATAGAATGTGTTTTCATCTATCTCATTGTAGGCTTTTAGGTGAAGCTGTATTCTGCACTGTTTTTCATCTATCATACCTGAGTCAATCACTGTTCCAAGTCCACACGAGATTTCATTGAATTCTCTGTTTATCCTGAAGAACGTCACTAGCTTAGGTATGTTCATTTTACCTGTTATAGTCAATGGTCTATCTGTCTCGAAATGCGTTACCTTTCGATGTTCTTTAAGCATTGTTAAAGGAGCTGTACAATGTGAGAATACGATTTTATAGCCTTCTGCTTCAGTTAAGTTTGCCATCCAGCATGGACTTGATGAAAGCTCTCTTCCAATAATCAAGCCTACAAGCGACGAGTAATCCTCCTCACATGATGTTGGAATTCCATCATCGTTTAGAAGCGCTAGTGGAATGCAAGGTGAAATGCCCTTTTTCATAATATATTCGAAGCAGTTCATTGTAGCTGCTGTAGCCTTGCTCTCAGCTATGATCTTCTTCAATGCCAGATATAGCTTAACTGCCTTAATCACATCCCCGTCTCCCTTGAATTTGGGAAGTCTCTCTGACACAATTTTTTCAGCCACCTGCCTATCAACTCTCTTGAGTCTTCGTTCTATGTCATTTAGGCTTACTGGAACAATTCTTGAATCAAAAACGCTCTCAAACTTTAGAGCCTCATCTGTTTTCTCAGTTACATTGAACGCTACAATCTTTCTTTCAAAGAGCGAGTTTACCACTCTAAGGGCCTTGATTTCATTTTGAAGTTTTCTTCTAGAGGAGATAGTTTTCGTTAGAAGGCATATTTTAGCCTTTTCAGGGTATTTTTCTCTAACTGAAAGTGCGGAGGCTAGACTATTGTGTCTGCTATGTGACAGAAGAAGCGCAGGATACTTTAGTCTTTCTATAATTTTCTTTGCTAATTTTGAAGTTCCACCGGTTAAGTGTATCAATATTATGAAATCATCCATGAACACTGTTGATTTAAATGGATACGAGTATTCGACATCCGTTACTGGAATATTCTCCTCCTTCATAATTTGTGACAGGTCTTTCAAAACACGCTTCCAGTATTTCTTCTTATGGAGCTTAGATGCTAGAGGAACAGCGATTATTCTGGGCATTGTTGGTCAAATTATAGTATTAACTCAGGATTTAAAGGTATCAAGTTATACGTGAAAATAAAATGAGGGGGTGGGGAAGTTAGATTTTCCTTTTTCTCAGCAGGATAGCTGCTATGACTGCTACTATTATGATCACTATTGCAATGCCTACCGCGGTTGTAATGTCAAATTGCATCGATGGTGCTTCTGCTGCCCCCAAGGCTTTGTTTGCCTTATCTAGTGCCTCTTGGAACTTGGTCGCTCCCCAGTTTTGCCATCCAGCTGTATAGTTCTTATAGCCCCATCCAATCGCTATAGCTTCCTCAAGTGTGTCAACGTCATCCGGTATATCTAGGTATGCGTTTACAGCTGCAATATAGTTTGGATCATCATATAGTCCTTGCTCCTCACATTGTTTGATCTTCTCGTATGCCTCAAATGCTTTTTCATGATTGATTACTAGCCAGTTTGAGAATAGTGCTCTCGCAACTCCGAAAAGCATTCCATGTAATGTGGTGTTGTATTCGAAGAGTGGAAACTGCGTTGGATCGTATGGATTCTTGACTGGATCTGTTGTTTCAACATCTGGTCTTATTGGAGCTCTCAGGTAAGCTACTTTCTCCTGTCCTCTCTTGCTTGTTATATAATCTATGAAGAGCTTGGCCTCTTCTAGATGTGGAGCTCCCTTGAGTATGCCTACTGGGTCTGGGCTTATTGTTGTTGCTCCACCATAGCTGAATCCAATGTTCTCTCCAGCCCTTATCCTCTCAAACGCATAATAATCTATAACTATTCCAATACCATATTCTCCTAGAGCTACTCTAGTTGGAACGTCGTGACTTGAGGTTGTGAAGAATCCGACATTTCCAGTGATGTTAGCCCACAACTGGAATCCCTTTTCCCATCCAAAGTACTGGAGTAGCATTAGCACGGTAAAGGTCGTTGAACCTGATTTTGCTGGGTCGCACATGCATATGTGCCCGTGATAAATTGGTTTTGCTAGATCCTCCCATGTCTCTGG
>DRAE01000094.1 GCA_011041895.1 Candidatus Bathyarchaeota archaeon | reverse complement strand
TCTATCGGTCAACTTCTTAACGAGCAGCAGAATACGAAATAACATGTTTTTAGCATCTGTTATGGGATTGTTTGGAGGAAACTTTTTTGTTCCAAGGTTAGAAAGGTTGAAAAAGAAGGTTGAAGAGGTCGAGGAGGAGTTCTGGAAAGTCATTGAATCGAAGTTTGAATCATCTTCTCTCTCTTAGTTTTGGATTGAGTATTTCGTCAAGTGCATATCCTATAAGTATGAAAGCTAGAGATACGAGCGCTATTCCTAATCCTGGCGGTACAGCCCACCACCACATTCTTGCGCCCACAGGGCTGGTTTCGACGTCGTGAAGCATTCTTCCCCATGTCATGACTGAAGGATCATAGAGTCCCAGAAAGCTTAATGCTGCTTCAGAAAGTATTGCACTAGGAACAGATGTGGCTAGGGAAACGTAGACTAATGTCATTACGTTGGGTATTATGTGTTTTACTAGTATGTAGCCTGTTCCTCCTCCAGAGGCTCTTGCTGCTTCCACAAATGGTCTTTCTTTTAGGCTTAGAACCATTGATCTAACGGTTCTAGCGAAGCCCATCCATCCAAGGAACCCTATCAGGATTATAAGGTTATATAGTGACGCTCCTAGAACTGCCATCAGCACTATTAGTAGGGGTAGACCTGGTATAGTTAAAAGTACATCTGTCACCCTCATTATCACTTCGTCGGTAATGCCGCCTATGTAGCCTGCCAGTAACCCAAAAAGCAACCCTAGAACTACGGATAATACGGCGCAGAGGACCCCAACTAATAGAGACAGTCGTGATCCCCATATCAGTTGAGAGAATACGTCTCTTCCTTCTTGGTCCGTTCCAAGAAGTCCAAATACGCTTCCATATAGTTTGATACGGAAATTGTCTATTAGAAACATTACTCTTCCTGGCTGTAGGTGCGCATTTGGAGTAAAGTCTATTTCCACTTGAATTTTATATTGTCCCTTGGTTGGAAACATGAAACGTGCAGGAGTTTGAACGTTTGACCCAAGATATGTTTCAACCCAGCTTCTTTCTGCTTGTGAGTCAACACTTAAAAGAGTCCACTGTTTAGATGTTTTATCTATTCTTGCTGATAGCATACGTGAATCTAAAATGACTAGAGACTTTCCGTTAGGCTGGTATAGCTTGACTGTTACATTAACTGGTGACTGTTCTACAGCTTTTGAAAGATAATAGAGTGATAAGCGAAATCTTTTTGGCGGCGCTGAATAGTTGTAGTTAAAACTGAGTGTAAAGACCGCAGTTAAGTTTTTGTCAGAGGGGTCAGTTAAATTCAGAAGTATACAGCCAGGCTTATCGTAAAGTTCTCCTTCCAGATCTTTATTGTATCCTGTAAAGTTTACCCATAGCACTTGGACAGAGCCGCTCGGAGATCCCTGCCAGTATTGTAGTATTTTTGGCGTGTCGATCAGCGGATCGGAAATCAATTCGACATTTTTTGAGTAATCGCCTCCGAATATGATCGGGTACCATTCCGGAGCGCAGAAGTGACCAGCCAGATCTTTATCGTTCACCGGATCATAAGGTGCTATTACGGGGGCTCCAAGCGCGATTATTGCTGCAATGATTAGAATCACTATGCCAAATGCTCCCCTTTTAGATCTGAATATTTGGGTTAAAAGTTTCCTCAATTGTTGCAGCTGATATCTTGTTCTTGAAATCTTTAACTTTCTGCTCATCTTAAATCTCCCTAACCATACTTGATTCTTGGATCTATTAGACCATACACTACGTCGGCTATAAAGTTAGCAGCCACAACGCATAGGGCAATAATATAAAAAACTGCCTGGAGCACTGGATAATCCTGCATAGCAATTGCATTCCAAATCCACCATCCCATACCTCTATAGGTAAAGACTTGCTCTGAAATTATGGCTCCTGAGAACATAAATCCAAAGGCTAGGGCTATCTGTGTGATTAGTGGGAGACTTCCGTTTTTCAGTGCGTGCTTGAAGAGAACTGTTCTTTCAGGCAACCCTTTTGCTCTTGCAGTTAACACATAATCCTCAGTTAGCGTTTCGATCATAACCGCTCTCGTTAGAAGGATATATCCGCCAACCTGAAATAGCACAAGTGTGGTAAGAGGCAGTGCAAGATGATACAGGCGTCCTCTTATTATTTCAAGCCAATCTTTAGGCCATTGCGGGGGTGTAGGCCATATATTCGGGTCGCCCCATTCCCTAGGCGTTGCGCCAGCAACAGGGAACCATCCTAAATTTACCGCAAAAATCATAAGTAGTACCATGCCTATCCAGAATGAAGGCAGAGAATAAAATGTTAGCGAGAAAAGAACCGCTCCCGTGTCAATTAAGCTTCCTCTTTTATAGGCAACGTAAACTCC
>DRAE01000130.1 GCA_011041895.1 Candidatus Bathyarchaeota archaeon | reverse complement strand
TTTCCCGTTTTCAAGGGTTAGCTTGAAAGGTGGATACTTCCATTCTCCAAATGCTGGAACAACATCGTAATGGGATGCAATTACAAGCTTTTCACCTACCCCCCTATCTATTCTCGCTATAATGTTCGGCCTTGGAATGCCATCTCCAGCAACTTCCTTTCCATCATACACCTTGCATTTCAAGCCAATGGATTTCAAATGCTTGACGAGAAACTCTGCACATTTCACATATTCTTTTTTCGTGTCAACGCTTGTATCATATGATACCAGCTTCGAAAGCAACTCTACTTCATACATGCCGTATGCACCTCCTACAATTAGAAATGCCTTGGATCTGGTAATATCATTAAAATCTCGGTTGGGTCACCTATTTTCAATGCTGTGCCTTTATCATACATTTTGGCAGCAAGCGCGCATGCAATGGCATCTAACTCGTGTACGCTAAGATTCTCGGGCACGTTTTTCAAGTTAAATTTTTCGATGAGGGTTTTTCTTGAAGTGTAGAAATCTCTTTTCGCTCTTGGAATCTTTAGGATGTCGTAGAATGCCCCTGGATATGTTTCAACTACCGTGAAACCCTCCTTTTCAAGCATTTTTCTAACTCTGATTCCTCTAAGCGTGAGATAGCGCATTCCTGCAAAGTTTATTGGGAAAAACTTTATCCCCATTTCAGTTAGCTTTCTATCGCATTCTCTTATGCATTTCTTCGAGTCTATGGTTTTCCCCTTGGGGAGGGCAAGCGGGGCATCTATTGCTATCACTTCTGGCGTAGTTTTTCTTGCAAGCTCCACGATTTCACAATCTTTGTAGATGATCCCCGTCAAAACGTTGTCATTTTCATCGAGTATGCAGTAACCCGACTCCCTATGCTCGACGCCTGCAAGATCTATTCCTAGGTAAACCTTCATTTGAGGCTAATGATATTTTACAAGCTTTAATTTATTTTGATTGAATTGAACAGTTCATCGGCGCTAGACAAAATAGTGATAATCGGGGGAGGTTTCGCAGGTCTATTTACTGGAATAAACCTCATTGAGAAGGGCTTTGATAAGGTCATCGTGTTTGAGGAGCATAAGACTATAGGTGAGCCTAGGCATTGTGCGGGACTTGTAAGTGAAAAGGCTTTGAAAATGTTTAACCTGTACGAGGATGACTTTGTTATAAATACTGTCTCAAGGGCGAGGTTTTTTTCTCCAGCTGGCATAGATTTTGAGATTGAAGGAGAGAAAGCCATTGTAATTGACAGAGTTCTCTTTGACAGGTTTTTGGCTGAAAAATTTGAGTCTTTGGGTGGAAGAATAGTTTACAAGCGCGTTGATAGACCATGTTTCATAAATGACACTGTAAAGGGAGTATATCTGGATGGAGATGAATATTGTGAGGCAGACTTAGTTGTGGACTGTGAGGGAGTGCACAGTGGATGCAGGATACTGCCGATGACGGGGCTTTCGCCTCCCGAGACGTTATTGCACGCGACACAGTTTGACATAGAGAATGCCTTCGTAGATGATGTCTCACATGTGGAACTACATTTTGGGCGCGAGGTGGCTCCAGGATTCTTTCTCTGGCTTATACCGTTAGATGAGAAAAACGTTAGAATTGGAGTAGCATCCTCGGACATTTACAAGAGGCCGCCAGACTTACTGTGGAAGTTTATGAAACATGGAATTAGAAGAGATATGTTCACGATAGCCAATGTAAAGTATAGGTTTGGAGGATTAATCGTTGCAAGCGGCCCCATAGGGAAAACATATACAAGTGGATTTCTAGCTGTTGGAGATGTGGCTGGACAGGTGAAACCTACAACTGGTGGGGGGATATTTACTGGGGGTATATGCAGTATAGCTGCAGCCCAAGCAATAGCATGGGCACACGACTATGGAGAGTACAGTGAGAAAACACTGTCTAAATATGAGATGCTTTGGAGACACATACTTGGACGAGAGTTCAAGTACATGCTCCTAGCTAGAAAATTCCTTTTAAAGATGAGAGATCATGAAATCGATGAGCTGTTTAAGGCGATAAGGGATAGCGGTATATGTGACAGAGTTGGAAGAAAAGGAGACATGGATTTACAGTTTAGAACGTTTATGGAGTTCATAAGGTCTCCGAGGGTAACTTTGAAAATTTTAAAGATAATGTTGAGAAGGCAGTAGATTAATGTTTTAGGACGTATAGGATATTAAATTCGACTCCTTGCTTGATGCTTGGAGTAGCTACTGCATATATAGCGCCATTTACCGCTATCGCCCCAGCTAAGCAGTCAATTGAATAATAGTACTTTGGAGTTCCGTCTGAAGGAGCTACTGCAATTATACCCTCAAATGGAAGTGAAAAAAGTGACACGAGAATTGCATCGTTGTATAATATGATTTCCTCTAGAAGCATTAGAGTCGCAGATTGTATCAGATGCTTTCCAGGAATTAACTTAA
>DRAE01000139.1 GCA_011041895.1 Candidatus Bathyarchaeota archaeon | reverse complement strand
TGAAAGTTTAATCGTGTTTCCATTGACATCAGTCACTGTAAAATCTGGGGCTTTTTCCCCGGACACCTCTACATATGTCATATACATGTAAAGTGCTACTCCAATGATAGCTGCTAAGATTACAACTGCTATTAGAATCTTCATCTCATAAAGTGAGAGTCTGCAATCTTTATAAGTCTTTTGACGGAGATATTAGTAGGGATGATGAGTTTGCCGAGTGATGAGCTCATGCAATGAAGAGAACCTTGGGGGCCTCACTGACCAGATGTTGCTTCATCATGCACTAGAATTTCTTAACGGCTGCATTCTCTCCCATTCACTAGCAACATCTGTGATCTTATACATTGCAAGAAAACTTGATCTAGAGTCATATTTTATGAATGAAGTCTGTACATTATAATTGTATGAAAGTAGAAACCCTTATCCTGCTAATGTTGTGTGCAACGCTGACTGCTACTTCAGTATACGGAGCGGCCAATCATAAACTTCATTCAGAGTTGTACCCTCTATCCTTTAAGTCACCAGCATTTTTCAATGATGATAGCCCCCCAGTCATAGATAAAGTTACCATAGTCCCATCTCCACCGCAACCCTATGAAGACTTCGATTTATACATATTCACACACGACGAGGAATCTGAGACGCTTACTGTCGTAGTTAGCTACTACGTGAATGATGAATTCCGTGAAACTATTCATTCTCAACAAGTAAATGAAACAACATGGAAGGCAACCATACCAGGACAGGAGTACGGATCCACTGTAAAGTTAAACATTACAGTTACGGATACTGCCGGAAACATCGCATTTGAAGTGCGAACGATTCAAATTCCAGCTCCAGAAGAACAGCAAAAAATTGGTTTTGAAATCAGTTTCGTTGAACTTTCGACTATTATTGGTTTAGCTGCTCTAATTGTCCTGTTACTTCTCCTCATGAGACGCATGTCAACATAGAAGAGGTCTTCAGTATCTCCGCTACAGAAGGCAGCTGCTCCAAGGTCCGAGAGAAACTCCTGCAAGCTATTATGTCCAAGATACAGTGCTAAGCTGTGCATATTCCCCCCATTTTTGTTAGATGGTATTTAGAAGCATTTTACAAGTTTCTTCGCGTGAGACTTTGTAGGGGTTATTCTCTATCAATGGCGTAAGGTAGGTCCATGCGTTACCGACTAATTTCTCTACCATATCCTCGGTTAAACCATGCTCTCCGAGCCTTACATTCATTCCTATACTCTTTAAAAGCGATACTACCTTCTCATACAGTTCATCAGCATCCTTTAGTCCAAGCTCCACTGCAAGATTGTTGAAGATCTTCTCCTTTAATCCACGCTTGATCCAAGTTGGTAGAAGTGCTGCAAGCCCCTCTCCATGGTGGATGCCGAGGAATGCGCTTATAGGATGCTCCAGTGCATGTGGAAGACATGTTCTACCAATGTTTATTGCAAGGCCTGCAAGCATGCTAGCCCATAGAAGTCTAGCTCTAGCCTCCAGATTCTTTCCATTAGCGTATGCCTTAACGGCGTTCCCAAAGATCTCCTTTATTGCTTCAACAGCATATATCTGAGCCATCCTATTACCATATCTTGCAACATATGCTTCAAGGGAGTGCGCTAATGCATCCACGGTTGTAGCCGCAGTTAACCTCGGTGGAAGAGTGACTGTAAGTTTTGGATCGAGAAGTGCCACTCTGGGATAAATCAGGTCACTTACAATTGAAACCTTAGCCTTCCTCTCCTCATCGGTTAAGACAGCATATCTGTCAACCTCACTTCCGGTTCCATGCGTGGTTGGAATAGCTATTATAGGCAAAGCCTTCCCAGGCTGCTTACCATAAATGTAAAGGTACTCCTTTGAAGATCCGCCACTTGCTGCAGTTACTGCAATAGCCTTTGCAACGTCAATGGCGCTTCCACCACCCAGCCCTATAATAACGTCAACATTTTCCCTCAAGGCAACTCTAGTTCCCTCATCAGCGATCTCAGTCGTAGGATTAGTCTTCACCCCGTCAAAGATAGCGCACCTTACTCCATGCTCTTCTAAGCTTTTAGATACTATGTCGAGGAAACCATGTTTCCTCATTGATCCACCAGATGTAGTCACTATAAGAGCTTTCCTTCCCAGTCTTGAAGCATACTTGCCAACCTCTCTAACGCATCCAACTCCAAAAACTATCTTAACAGGATTATAGATCTTAGCCTCAAGCATCTTAACTAAAGTTAGCTTTCACCAATTAAAATATTGACAACATTTTCAGCAATATCGGAGATATACTCAATTACTCTCTCAATACTCTCTACTATGAGGGCCATATAAGTTGCCTCAACGGCTCCTTCCCTTTCCTTGAAAACTATCTCCATAATATCCCTAACTTTTTCAGTGATCTCCTTAGCAATTCTAATGTTCTTTATTGCAGTTCCCTTTCTTTTCCTGGCTAGCGCTCTCAGAGTAGACCCTAAAATT
>DRAE01000034.1 GCA_011041895.1 Candidatus Bathyarchaeota archaeon | reverse complement strand
TGCTAAGTCACGATGCCCCTCTATAGTCGCAAGCACTTTAAAACCCTCTGTCTCATAATCGAATTTTGGGATGAAGTAAATGTTGAACTGACTCTGAATATCGCCTTCAAGACCTCCTAGGCCCTTGAGGAGGGGATCTTCAGCATTTTCGAAACGCCATGAGTATCGGATAAGCTTGACATCCGATATCTCGGAACTTATGTTGAGAAGTTTTCTTAGGGGTTGAAAGTGGTTAGTGCCATACCAGTCATAGAGCCCTGTGCGCCCCACGATGAAGAGCCCACCACCAGATGCCACATAGTTAGTTAGGATGTTCACAAGTTCCTCTCTCATACGGAAGAAGTCACATAGCACGATAAGCTTGTACCGGCTGAGGATATCTGGGTTCTCCAATATCTCATCGACAGCCAGCACATCTGGATCATAACCCGCTAACCTAAAGAGGGACAAAGTGGCCATGGATTCAAATGGTCTCAGCCCAGAACCTGCATTAAAGAGATGATACTCGAAGAAGCATAGCCTTGGATCATCTATTATGGCTATGTCAGCGCTTTCTGTATGCCCTTCTGGCGTAGAGCGGAAAACTTGAATAAACCGTTCTATTTGCTCATCTGTGAACTCGGGTTGAAACTCCTCATAAGGAGGAGGCTCGGGCATGGGTACGTTCCCACCCCAGATTGCTAAACCTGTGCCGGTCAACCTAGCCATTCTAGCCACGAGCTCTATATACTCTGGGTGGGCATCGTAATCGACGCCGGGCCTGCCCTCCCACTTTATAAAGGCAGCTTTTCCTCTTTGCTCAAAATACTTTAGAAAGGCTGGGTATCCAAACGTTGATATTCCTGATGCTGCATCTCCATTCAGACCAGGATTCACATACACTATGTCTACAGGTGAATTTATATAGTACCAATAACCTATGTTAAGCGGTATTACGCCAGCTGTTGGGCCCGTAAAGGGAGTGCCTGCCGTCTGGATGAGCACATGGTCTGGGTCAAGGCTCTCGTAGAGGTTAGCAAAGTAAAGCATGCAATTCACCTTCTCTTGGAGCCTAAACTCACACCAATCCAGCCAGGCCATGCGTGTGTCGCCAGGGCCATTCAAGTAAAACACCCACTCGGTGGCATTTGTAGGCTGTGGCATTGGGAGAGGGGGAGTTGCATTATCAAAGTCTATGCTTGGATCCCCCCATGCGTCTCTTAAGGCTTCTGTATTGTTGCCGTAACGTTCTCTAAGCCACTTTCTGAAGCGCTCAATGGCGCAGGGCGAGTAATCGTAGATACCCCACGATGCATAATAAACTGGACCTGGGTAGTTGTCCTCGACTGTCCAGCCAAAGGAGAGTCCCCAGCCCAAGAGCGCTGGATGACGCCTATAGCGAATCACTAGAGTCCTGATAACTTGGCTGGCATATTTAATAAGCGCTGGCGAGTTGAATGTAGACATATATGAAAGTGTTCCAGTGCCATTTGTTTGAAGCTGGTCGGGAAACGCCTTTATCCACCATATCGGTGGAGTGAAGTAGTGGAAATCGATTATTAAATAAACGCCCTTCGAAGCTGCATAGTCTAGAAGTTCATCGAGAACTTCCCACCTTATCCAATCTGAAGCGTTCTCTGGTACAGGGAAATCTGGAAGTAGCTCTATGGCGTCTTTGAGACGAGCCTCTTGCACCATCCTGTTCAATGTATTGAACATGTCAGGGTTTTCCTTGAAGAAGTTGACTGTAACCTTGTCAAGAAGTGCCCATTCGAAACGGACACGGCAAAACAGCAGACGGTAGCGGGATGCTTTGTCTATGTATTCAATAGTCTCATTTGTGGGGAATAGTCCAAGAATGTCAACTGGTTTGTCATTTATGAAAAGTTTTGCATTACCATCAATTACGCTCACGTAGCTGGTAACGGGCTCTGTTAAGGGAGATACATGTGGCGGTTTTTCCTCTCCTTCAGACCATGATTGAATCCAGTATAAGATGCCTAATACACCTGCCAAAATGATCATTATAGTTGCAGTTATTGTCAAGATTTTCCTGCGCATGTTCAGACTTCCAACTCAGTGGCTTAAAGTGAACATAGGCTCTCTAAATGTGTTCGATATAGCTTAGCAGAAAACCTTAAATAAAGATAGTGACCGCTGCTTGGAAAAAGTAAATGAGGTTACGAGAATCTACCCGGCAATCATAGTTGAAAAGTAAGGTAGGCATTTCTAAAGCAGTCTTATACTATTGTATTTGATTTGCTCAGCTGTGACATTGCTCCAAGTTACCTTTACCAGGTATTTTCTAGCTTTTTCCACGACATTGATCACTTCATGATTCGTGGGTTTTCTCCACGGGGCTCCTGGAACCTCTACATATCCAATTATGTGGAAGTGTATTTTTGGATCTATTGAGGCTATAAATTCAGCTATCTTAGCAATGTCTTCATCGTTTAACCCTGGAATATATACTGTTGAAATATCAAGTTTGACACCATTCCTGTACATTTTTACTATGTTTGCCAACACTGGCTTCAATGG
>DRAE01000053.1 GCA_011041895.1 Candidatus Bathyarchaeota archaeon | reverse complement strand
ACTGCAAGTATTCCCTTCTTAGCTAGGTAGTACTGGGCTAGGTCATCGATTCCCTTCTGGCAGAATACGACGTTTGCTCCAGTTTTGGCAATTTTCTCAACCATGTCAAGGAGCATTCTTTCCTCTTCCTCTAAGAAGGCTTTCACTTGCTCTGGGTCAGTTATTCTGATCTCTGCATCAAACTCTGTTTTCTCGATTTCTAGTGGAGCATTTATGAGAGCAATCTTGGCATTTTCTATTCTCTTGGGCATCCCTGGATGAACTACTTCCTTGTCTATTATCACTCCGTTGTATAGCTGTGTCTCAAAGATGCTTTTACCCTCTTTCTTGACGATCTGTATTTGGTCTATGTCTGCAACCCACTTACCGTCTCTTTCCTCAGCTATGCTCTTTACAGCCTTGACACATATTTCAGCCAAGTACTCCTTTGCTCCAGCAATGGCCTTGCTTGACATCGAAGTTATTGCAACTTTTTTGAGCAGCTCGTCATCGTCTATTGAAATTGGTTTAGCGATCTCCTCTAGAGTCTCTACGGCCTTCTTGGCAGCAGTCTTTAGGCCGCTTACAATGATCGTCGGATGGATATCGTGCTCAAGCAGCTTTTCAGCTCTTCTCAAGATTTCTCCTGCCAAAACTACTGCAGATGTCGTCCCATCTCCACATTCATCATCCTGGGCTTTAGCTACTTCAACTAGGATCTTTGCTGCGGGATGTTCAACTTCTACCTCGTCTAGAATGGTTGCACCATCGTTTGTAACTGTGACATCTCCAAGGGAATCTACAAGCATCTTATCCATTCCACGTGGCCCTAGGCTTGTCTTTATAGCCTCTGCAAGTACTCTGGCAGCTAGTATGTTGTTCTTTAGAACTTCTTTTCCTCTTTCCCTTCGTGTACCTTCCTTCAGTATGAGCACTGGCTGACCGCCTATATCAGTCAGCATGGCAGACATTTTATCACCTCACGACATTATAGATTAGCAATTTCAAAAAAAGAAGTGAATTCTATCATATAAAGTTGCTATCACCTACTTTTCATAAATCTATATGCTAGCCTTATATCCTCTGCCGTAACAGTTTTCCTGTTAGCATGCTTTGCTATTTCAATTGCTCTCTGGGCAATAGAGAACCCAATTTCTTCGAGAATATCCCTCAAAACTTTGGCTGCCTCATCGCTCACTCTCTCAGCATTAGCGCTTTTAATTAGCCTGTGTATTGGAGCTATTGGAAGTTGACGTACACGAGTCATTGTGCACACACCTTATAGGAGTTCTGAATATAAATTATTTGGGATACTGTAATTAAAATAATCCCGTTGTGATATTATCTCTCTTAACATATAGTCTGGGGTGATTAAATGGGGACATGTAAACCGAAGTTCATAAAAACTCTAGCAAGAAAACTGCTAGAAGAGCATAGGGACCTATTTACAGATGATTTTGAACATAATAAGTTTGCCCTCCAAAAGGTGGTTGATATACCTTCGAAGAATGTGAGGAACCGTGTAGCCGGCTACATTACTAGGCTTGTTAGATTGGAGATGAGGAGACGTGGACAAGTACGAGGTAAAGCGTTTTAACAGACTTGGAGTTTCAATTGGTATCTGCAAGATAGACTCCTTGATACCTCATGAAATGATTGTAAAAGATCTTTTAGATGAATTGACCAGAGATATGAAAAAGACTGGCATTATCCGAAACTTACCTGTCGTTGATGCCAATACGGGGTTAATTATTGATGGAACTCATAGGATCGCCGCCCTTAAGAAACTTGGCTGCTTATATGCTCCTGTATGTTTGATAGATTATACGGGAGATGACCGTGTAAAGATCTTTTCATGGTTCAGACTTGTAGGAGATTTTTCGAGTATAGATGAAATAAAAAAGGTTTTGAAAGGTGAAAGTATATCCGTTGAGAGATATTTTAGCAGAGAAACTCTCCGTGCTCCAAGTATAGTATATGGAGAAAAAGTCATCAAGTTTAAAGCACGTGGAAAGCTGGACGCTTACAGCTCGTTTAAGAAAGTAAACGAAATAGAGACAAAGTTTAGAAGATCTGGATACCATATAGAGTATGTAAGTGAGCATGAGGGATTTAAAAGATTGAAGACTGACAGATGCAAATGTTTACTGGTCACTCCTAGATTAACAAAGGATGATGTCCTAAGCGTTATCAATAGGGGGAAGATATTCGCTCCAAAAAGTACTAGGCACATAGTTCCAGTGAGATTTCATGAGATAGGTGTTCCAATAGATCTGCTTAAAAGCCTCGATTTGAAGCGCATAGTCAAGGCTTTATATGAGAAGACTAAGTTAAGCAGTCTTACATGCGAGGATTTGAAGGAAGTAGGTGGAGATGGGCAAATATACAACGTCAGGATCTATCTCAGGAGAAAAGGGTAAATTCCTCTATGTAAGTTGGGAAGATATATACAATGCATGTCTGAAGATTTTCTCAGAAATTGAAAGGAAGAATGTAAAAATTGACTGTATAGTCGCCATTTCAAGGGGAGGGATGATTCCAGCAGCTATATTAGCCAATTGTCTAGATGT
>DRAE01000037.1 GCA_011041895.1 Candidatus Bathyarchaeota archaeon | reverse complement strand
TCATAAATTATTACTATCGTAAAACATATGGTGGAGTTTTCTGGCTTAGGTTTGAGGATACTAATCCTAGGAAGGAGAAAATTGAGTTCTATGAGGCAATTGAGGAAGACCTTAAATGGCTTGGAATAAGATGGGATAAAAGGAAATGTAATTCAGAGGATATGCCATTATACTATGAGTATGCTAGAAAGCTCATCAGCAATAGACATGCCTATGTTTGTGAGTGTGAGTTAGAGAAAATTAGAAAATATAGGCTTTTAGGAAAGGAATGCAAGTGTCGTACACTGAGCCCCGAAGACCATCTTGAAAAGTTTGAGAAGATGCTTGAGGGAGCCTATAGGGAAGGTGAAGCAACTATTAGACTGAGAGGGGATATGTCTTCTCCTAACACTACGCTGAGGGACCCTGTAATTTTCAGGATAATTGAAGCTGAACATCCCATTCAAGGGGATAAATATATTGTATGGCCAACATACGACTATGCTTGCTCAATTCAGGATGGGCTTTGCCGTATAACTCATGTCCTTAGAAGCGCGGAGTTTGAGATCAGAACCGAGCTACAGAACATGATTAGAGAGCTTCTCGGGCTTCCGAATCCAATCATAGTGCATTATTCAAGGTTTAATGTTAAGGGAACACCCACCTCTAAACGTGAGATAACGAGGCTGATAGATGAGGGTATAGTTAAGGGATGGGATGATCCCCGTCTTGTAACTTTGAGGGCTCTTAGGAGAAGAGGAATATTGCCTAAGACAATTGAGGATTTGATGTACCAGATAGGATTATCCAAGGCAAACCCTATTATAGACTGGAAGCTATTGACAGGCCTCAACAGGAAGAATGTAGATAAGATTGCAAACAGGTACTTTGCAGTTATCAACCCCATACTTTTGGAAGTTGAGAATGCACCTGAAAGGGAAATTAGTCTGCCAATTCATCCTGATAAACCTGAAGAGAAGGTTCGAAAGTTTACTGTGGGAGACCAGTTTTATATAAGTGCATTAGATGCTAAAGGGCTCAAAAGAGGGGAAGAAATCCGGTTAAAGGATCTTTACAATATCAAGATTGTAGACTTTAGAGACAGCGTTGTTCGCGGAGTATTCGTCGACTTCAAGAGGCTTTTAAAGAAGAAAATCCAATGGGTTCCCATTGATCAGGCGATCAAGTTGAAAGTGTACGTGCCTATGGAGCTCATAGATGAACATGGAAACATAGTAAGAGAAAGCATGAAAACTGAGTATGGATATGTTGAGTCGAATGTGACAAGGGAGAAAGTTGGAAATATTGTGCAGTTTGAGAGATATGGTTTCTGTAGGTTGGAGAAGATAAGTAAGGAAAATGTGGAGGCAGTGTACGCTCACGATTAAACTAGGATTCCTATGATGAATGCCTCCTCGTTGATCTTCCACTCTTTCTCGTACGTATGCTTCATTTTATCCTTTACACTTACATATATGTCCTTGTGCACGATTTCAATTGTTTCTGCACGCACTTCCGTCTTCATGTACTCTGCATGCTTACTTAGAAGCTTGACATACTTCTTTTCTGGTGTTACTATGGTTACTCTCTTGACGAACTGCTCTATGTCAAGCTTCAAGTCTTTTCTCATGGCCTGTATTCTTCTTATAATGTCATTTGTCAATGCTTCAGCCATTATCTCGTCTGTGACCTTACAGTTCACATATACAATTCCGTACTTTGACTCTGAGTAGCCATATTCTTCTGGGAGCTCCTGTGAGACGTTTATGTCCTCTCTCATTAACTCGATCTTCTCTTTAGTGGCAATTTCGATCTCGAGTTTGCCCTCTTTATACAGTTTGGTGATTACTTCCCTTGCATCCATTTTGTTTAGGGCTTTCAATATTAGTGGCACCTTCTCCTTATACTTTGGCCCTATGCTTCCATAGTTTGGCTCTATCTTGAACTTTGCAAAATCGGGGTATTCGCCTACATTCATTAATGAGACCTTTCTCGTGTTCGCAGCTTTAGCATATAGTTGCTCAAGTCTCTTCATAGCTGAGAGAGTGCGCTCATTGAATGGAACTATTATTGTTTCAAGTGTAGGCCATCTCAGTTTGAACCCTTTTCTCTTTCGCGCATCTATTGTGGCTGAAAGGGTTTCAAGCATTATTTCCATGTCTTCCTCAAGCTGCTTGTCTATCAATGATTCATTTACGTTTGGCCAATCGCACATGTGTATGCTCTCTAGACCTTCTTCGTCTCTCATGAAGTGCTGGTAGATTTCCTCTGCAATGTATGGCGTAAATACTGCAACCATTTTCAACACGTTGGAGAGCACATTGTAGAGCACTGTATAGCATACTGTTTTGTCCAGTGTTTCTTCTTCGATCCAGACTCTTCTCCTTATGAATCTCAAATATGTATGGCTTACATCCTCGACTATGAAGTTGAAAAGAGTCTTCGCAGCCTTATTCACTTCAAGGCTTTCAAGAAGCTCTGTTACTTCCTTTATGCATGTGTTAAGTCTTGACAGGATCCATTTGTCTATGATCTGCAGATTTTCAAGGTAGTCGCTTAGCTTATGCTTTAATGGG
>DRAE01000029.1 GCA_011041895.1 Candidatus Bathyarchaeota archaeon | reverse complement strand
GCTTGAGGAAGCCAATGTAACCGTGATAGGTATCTTTTGCACATGCTTCAACGATCAGATAAAGGCTATTGAAATCATTGGAAAAGCCCTTGGAGCAGATGATAGAGCCTCTCAGTTGATAAACTACATGCAAAACTGGTATAATCAGCTGAGGGATAAAGTGAAGAATCTCAGCACAGAGCAGAAGCCAAGAGTAGTGGTTGTAAGTGCATACGCTCTTGTAAAGAAGGGAGAGATACAGCTCTACGCTAACACGAGCTTTGGAAAAATAGTTGAGGAGCTTGGAGCAATAAATATTGCCCTACAAGAATTCCCAAGTGAAAAATGGCCTAAGATAAATGAGGAGAAGCTGCTAAGCTGGAACCCTGACATAATAATTTTCCTAGGCTCATCTAATTACGTTGCGCAAGCAGTTAACGTTTCAGTAACTCAGGAGCCTTGGACGATGCTCAAGGCAGCAAAGGAAGATAGAGTATATGGAATAGTGATCTACAACTCGAAGGGAGCGTTTCTGAACTGGGGTCCAAGAATCATCATCGGCTATATGCAGATGGCGGTAGTTGTACACCCAGACATATATAGTGACCTGGACTGGGTATTCGAGGCAAAAAGCTTCCTAGAGAACTTCTATGGAATAACGTTAAGCGAGGAGGAAATAGCTTCGAGCATGGTAAGGCCATGAAAAGGCAAGCTATGCTAATAGCACTATATATTCTAGCTCCACTCCTCTCCCTTTTTATCGGCTCATGGCGAATTCCACCTGATAAAGTATTGCTGTCTCTCATATGTCCAGGTTCTAGCATGATCGACTTCGTGATATGGAAGATTAGGCTTCCAAGAATAATCTTGGCCTTTGTAACTGGTGCAATTCTATCCGTGAGTGGAGCATCTCTCCAAAGTCTGTTTAGAAACCCTCTTGTGGACAGCTATATTCTAGGCATTTCATCGGGTGCAGCCTTTGGAGCGGCTGTAGCCATACTATTCATTCCAGGAGGATTTGCAATAGTTGCATTAACAGCATTCATATTTAGCATGGTCGCCTTCGCATTTACGTATACGATGGCCTCTATTAGAGGTGAGCATGACACGCTTACACTTGTACTGGCTGGAATAATTGTCTCAGCTATATTCTCATCCCTTCTATCACTTCTAAAGTTCATTGCTGAACCAGAGAAGCTAGCTGCCATAGTGTATTGGCTCATGGGAAGCTTTTCCGGAACAAGGTGGTCGACTCTAATAGCTGTTCCACTGGCGATGGCTTCAATTACCTTGCTATGGCTGATGCGATGGAGAATAAATGTTTTATCTCTTCCAGAGGATGAGGCTAAGAGCCTTGGAGTGAATGTTGGCCTCGAGAGGACAATTATACTCATCCTGATAGCTCTTGGAGTATCCTCGGTTACAGCCGTAACCGGCATCATTGGATGGGTTGGCCTATTAACGCCTCACCTTATAAGAATGGCCTTTAAAACAATGGATAACATGGTTGTCATCACTCACTCAATCTTTCTCGGGGGAGCATACATGGTTCTCGTAGACGATGTTGCAAGAGCCCTTACTTCAATGGAGCTTCCACTGACAATGATAACTACGCTGATGATAGCTCCATTCTTCCTATATCTGCTCAAAAGGGGAGCCTACAAATGGCTTTAAAAGTAACGGGTATAAAGTTTAGCTACGATGGAGAATTCACACTTGAAAACATATCATTTACCGTGGGAAGAGGCGAGATCTTGGTTTTACTTGGACCAAATGGAAGCGGTAAAACAACTCTTTTAAAGATAGTGACAGGTCTCCTCAAGCCCTTAAAGGGAACGATTGAACTCGATGGCTTCAATCTCTCATCAATGAATATACGGGACAGATCTAGGCTTGTATCATATGTTCCACAGGATGGGTCATTTATCCCCCCTTACACGGTGATCAACTATGTTGTCACTGGTAGAACACCGTTCATGGGAATGTTCTCAACACCTACCAGAAGAGATTATGAGATCGCATGGAATGTGCTTAAAAGACTTGGAATGGAGAAACTTGGAACCAGACCCATAACTAGGATAAGTGGCGGAGAGCGCAGGCTTGCAATGATCGCCCGTGCACTAGTTCAAAGACCAAAGCTTTTAGCACTGGATGAGCCAACCTCCCACCTAGACTACAGGAACCAAGTTAAAATATTAAACACTGTAAGAGAACTCGCTCAAAAGGAGAACGTCATAGTGATTCTAAGCCTCCATGACCCAAATCAAGCTCTAGCATATGGAGATAAAGTCTTTGTATTATCGAATGGAAAGCCCATAGCATATGGCTCTCCATCTAAGGTGATCGACGCGGATCTGATAAGGAAAGTTTATGGAGTAGAGGTTGAGGTTGTTGAAGTTCATGGCAGAAGAATAATTGTAAACCTAGGGGGATAGCGTATGTATGCATGGGCATCTAAAACTGGATTCTATTACAAGGTGACGTATTCCCCTAATCTGAAGAGGCTGCATGTGTACAACTATGGATGCAATTTCAAATGCAGCTGGTGTTATTACAAGCTTAGACCCCCCATACCGGATAAGAGGATTCCCGCAGACAAGATAATTG
>DRAE01000108.1 GCA_011041895.1 Candidatus Bathyarchaeota archaeon | reverse complement strand
TTAAGTTAATTCCTGGAAAGCATCTGATACAATCTGCGACTCTAATGCTTCTAGAGGAAATCATATTATACAACGATGCAATTCTCGTGTCACTTTTTTCACTTCCATTTGAGGGTATAATTGTAGTAACCCTTTCAGACGGAACTCCAAAATACTATTATTCAATTGATTGCTTAGCTGGTGCAATAGCAGTAAATGGCGTTATATATGCAGTAGCTACTCCAAGCATCAAGCAAGGAGTCGAATTCAATGCCCTATACGTCCTAAAACATTAATCTACTGCCTTCTCAACATTATCTTTAAAATTTTCAAAGTTACCCTCGGAGACCTTATGAACTCCATAAACGTTCTAAACTGTAAGTCCATGTCCCCTTTTCTTCCAACTCTGTCACATATACCGCTATCCCTTATCGCCTTAAACAGCTCATCGATTTCATGATCTCTCATCTTTAAAAGCAGTTTTCTTGCTAAGAGCATGTACTTGAACTCTCGTCCAAGTATGTGTCTCCAAAGTATCTCATATTTAGACAGTGTTTTTTCACTATACTCTCCATAGTCATGTGCCCATGCTACTGCTTGGGCTGCAGCTAGACTACATACCCCCCCGGTAAATATTCCCCCACCGGTTGTAGGTTTCACTTGTCCAGCCACATCTCCAACAGCTAGAAATCCGCTCATATATGTTTTCCTTATGGGGCCACTTGCAACGATTAATCCTCCAAACCTATACTTTACATTGGCTATCGTGAACATATCCCTTCTAATTCCATGTTTCATAAACTTCCACAGTAGATCTGGTGGCCTCTTGTAGATATCTGAGGAAGCTACTCCGATTCTAACGTTTTTCTCATCTAATGGTATAAGCCAGAGAAAGAATCCCGGAGCTATTTCACGACCAAAATGTAGTTCCACATGTGAGACATCATCTACGAAGGCATTCTCTATGTCAAACTGTGTTGCGTGTAGCAGTGTCTCAGGAGGTGAAACTCCTGTCATTGACAGTATCCTACATCCACTATGCACTCCCTCACAGTCCACGACTAAGTTTGCTTCACAGTACTTATCTCCATCCAAGTATACTCCCTTCACAGCGTTATCTATGAAGCACAGCCTATCAACGCGCTTGTAAACGATTCTTCCACCTAACGACTCAAATTTCTCAGCCAAAAACTTGTCAAAGAGGACTCTGTCAATCACGACAGCTTTTTCACCTTCAACTTCAAAGCATATGCCTGATGGAGAGAAGAATCTTGCCCTTGTAACAACATTCACGATAAAGTCATCCTCGTACAGATTAAACATTTTCAAAGCTTTCTCACTTACAAGCCCTGCACAATGTCTAGGTTCACCTATGGTCTTATGCTCCTCAAATACTACAACATTATCAAACCCCTTCTCAATAAGGTTTATTCCAGTAAATAGACCGGTAAAGCCTCCCCCAACTATGACTATTTTATCTGGCGACGATGAATTCTTCAATTCAATCAAAATAAATCAACACTTGTAAAATATCATTAGCCCCAAATGAAGCTCTATCTTGGAATAGATCTTGCCGGCGTCGAGCATAGAGAGTCAGGTTACTGCATACTCGATGAGGACAACAGTGTTTCAACTGGAATAATTTACAGAGATAGTGAAATAATGGAGCTTGCGAGGAGAAACATGCCGAAAGTAATAGCAATAGACGCTCCACTTGCCCTTCCCAAGGGGAAAACCATAGACTCGAAGAGATGTATAAGAGAATGTGATAGAAAGCTAACTGAAATGGGGATAAAGTTTTTCCCAATAAATTTCGCAGGAATGCGATATCTCACGCTCAGAGGAATCAAAGTGAGGAAAATGCTTGAGAAAGAGGGTTTCACCGTAGTTGAAACATATCCAGGGGCATTCTACGACATCCTAAAGATTCCAAGAGCGAAGAAAGACTTCAATACCTCGAGAAGAATGCTGATCGAAAAATTCAATTTGAAAAACGTCCCTAAGAAGCTCAGTGTACATGAGTTGGATGCTATCGTATGTGCACTTGCTGCCAGAATGTATGATGAAGGCACAGCACTGAAAATAGGTGACCCAACCGAGATTTTAATGATATTACCGGATCCAAGGCATTTCTAAATGTAGGAGGTGTACGTGAAATGTATGAAGTAGAGTTACTCTCAAAGTTGGTCTCATATGATACGAGTGTCGATACCAAGAAAGAGTATGTGAAATGTGCAGAGTTTCTTGTCAAGCATCTGGAATCCATAGGCTTAAAATGCGAGGTGCATGATGGAAAAGAAGTTGCTGGAGACAACATTCCAAGGCCGAATATTATAGCGAGAATAGACAGGGGAGTAGGTGAAAAGCTTGTAATTGCATCCCATTACGATGTTGTTCCAGCGTTTGGGGAATGGAAGTATCCTCCTTTCAAGCTAACCCTTGAAAATGGAAAAGCCTATGGTCGAGGTGCAAGCGATGCAAAGGGGCAGGTAGTTGCAATGATAGCAGCTGCTAAACACCTTGTGAAATGTGACAAGCTAAACTATGATGTCGAGCTCTGGATAACATGTGACGAAGAAGTTGGAGGAAAAGCTGGAATAGGCTATCTAGTAGA
>DRAE01000089.1 GCA_011041895.1 Candidatus Bathyarchaeota archaeon | reverse complement strand
TTTGCAGCGTATATTCCAGCCTGTCTTCCAAACACGTTTATGTCTAGAAGTGAGTTGCCCATGAGCCTGTTCTTTCCATGTACTCCTCCAGTTACCTCTCCAGCTGCAAAGAGGTTTGGTATAGGCGTTCCATCTGGATATAGTGCCTGTGCATAGACGTTTATCTCGACTCCACCGTTCATGTAGTGTAGTGTTGGGAACACTAGTATGGGCTCCTGTGTCATATCTATTCCGAATCTCTTGTACATTCTGTACATTGCAGCTAGTCTTCTCTTTATCGTTCCCTCTCCATGTATGATTTCTATCATTGGAGAGTCTAGCCATACACCTCTCATTCCAGTTGGGGTAACTACTCCCTTGTTTCTTCCATAGCATTCTCTTATAATGGCAGCTGCTACAACGTCTCTTGGCTCGAGCTGATATATAAACTGTTCACCGTCAACATTTACAAGCTGGGCTCCAAGTCCTCTAACCTTCTCGGTGACCAATAGTCCAACTATCTGCTCTGGGAAAGCGGCTCCAGTTGGATGATATTGTGTAGCATCCATGTCAACCAGATGTGCCCCCGTTCTATAGGCCATTACTACGCCGTCCATTGTTGCACCATAGTGATTTGTAGTTGGGAAGCCTTGCAAGTGCAGCCTACCGAATCCACCAGTTGTCAGTATAACAGCTTTAGCTTTGGCAACATAGTATTCATGTGTTTCCATATTCCATAGAAGTGCTCCAGTAACTCTACCGCTTTCATCTGTTAGAAGCTCTATTGCTGGAGTGAACTCCACTACCTCTATGCCTCTGTTCAGAACTTCATCCTTTAATACTCGCATTATTTCAAGGCCAGTGTAGTCCTTTGCTGAATGCATTCTTTTTCTAGATGTTCCACCGCCGTGAATGACTATCATGTCACCGTTTTCATCCTTGTCGTACATTATTCCAAGCTCTTCATGCCATTTAATGATCAGGGGTGCATTTTCAACGAGAATTCTTACAAGCTCAGGTTTATTGGCGAAATGGCCTCCACCAATAACGTCTAGGAAGTGTATTGCAGGGCTATCGTTTGGTTTAACAGCTGCCTGTATTCCTCCCTGCGCCATACATGTGTTGGCGTCTCCAAATCTAAGCTTTGTCACTACAAGTATTTCCTCTGGAGGTATTCCTGAATAGTTTGCCCATAGGGCTGCAGCTGCTCCAGCTCCTCCACCTCCTATTATGAGAATGCTAGCCTCGTAGTCTACACTGCTCAAGTCAACTTCCTTTGGATTAATTATTGGATAAGCTTCAAGGAGATCCGCAACTTCGTGAGGTACAACGTCTCCTTTATTTGGTCCAACTTTTAAAGCTCTCTTGCCTTCAGGTCTGTAGTCTGGATGCCACTTTTCTAGGAGCTCCTCTTTCTCCTTGGATGAAATTCTCTCATATTGTACATTTAGTCTTTCGTCTCTGGTCTCCTCAACTTTTTCAATTAGCTTACGCATTTCCTCGGGATATCCCATTTCCATAACTTACACCTCCTATTCAGGCTCTATATCACGCTGTTCATACATCTTCTTTAACTCATCTATGCTTTTGCTCATAAGCTCTTCAATGTCTTTTTTGAAGACTCCGCTCTCAATGTCCTTAACTCTCTTCTCAAGTCTCTTAGACTTCTTTGCCAGATATTTTCCATATAGTCTTCGCACAAGCTGGAACACTTGATAGTGGATGATCTCAGCGGGGCATCTTATGGAGCATATTCCACATGCGATGCAGTCGAATGCAAGGTTGGCAGCTTTTTCAAGATCCCCTCTTAGAATTGACTGTATAGCATCCATTACCTCCAGTTCTTGTGGACATGACTTTGTGCATACATTGCAGCATACGCATCTGGCTATCTCCGGGAACAGCTGCAGTATAGTTGATACATCGGGTTTAAGCTTTTCAATGTCATACTTGACTTTTTCAGCTGGCATGAATGGAATCTGTACAAGGTACATTCCATCCTGCACAGTTGTCTGGCATGCTAGTCCAGTGTATAGCTTGTGATCATTCTTTAGACGGTACACGGTGGTACATGCTCCACAGAATCCTCCTCTGCACCCTGCTCCGCGTATAAATCTGTAGCCTATGTACTCCATGGCCTTCATTATGGTTAGGCCTTCTGGAACCTCATACTCTTTTCCCATTACATATATTTTGACCATTTTTGGAGTTGGCTTGGACATCATCTCACCAGCAACTTTTCAACTTTATCCAGGATCTCCTTAGGAACGTGATCCTTTAACCCATATGCAATGCACATTAGCTCGGTAAAGTATAGGATTGGAATATTCCTAATTTTTGAAATATGGCTATTTGAAGCTGCCAGGGATAAGTTGTGTTCGCATAGGGGGCATGCAACTACTATGAGATTGGCTCCCCTGTTAACTGCATTTTTAAGTATCTCATGTGACCTTTCAATTACAATTTTCTTATTGGATACAACTTGATATGCTCCACAGCACTCTGTTTTAAATGGGAATGCTATGCTTTTTCCTCCGAGTGCTTTCACTATCTTATCCATTGCTGTTGGATTTTCTGGGTCATCTATTCCAACTTCCTTAGGTTTTACGAGGAGGCATCCATAGTAGCATGCTGCATTGACTCCCTTTAATGGAGTTAC
>DRAE01000049.1 GCA_011041895.1 Candidatus Bathyarchaeota archaeon | reverse complement strand
ACATAGTATGCCTTTGAATTATGCTTGAACGCTAATGGGGCTTCCATTTCATAGATTTTACCCGTTTTGAAGTTTACGACGTATCCTCTTTCGCTGTATGGCTCTATCTCCATTGAATAAGAGGAGCATGTTGAGAGGATTACATAGTCTTCTAATCTACCTATGAAGTTTAGGTTGCTTTCCTTAATGGTGATTGAAGATAGCGGTGAGAAGTTCTCTGTGTAAATTGTCAATAGTGTAGATGAAGACATCGTGTAAATGCCTTCGGTGATGATATATATGTAATCCTCCTCAATGGCCACTGTTGAAACATAACACTCTCCTATGTTAATTTGTTTAGAATATACAACTTTACCTGTCTTAATCTCGATTTTTGCAATGTATAACCATGACCAGTATCTTGAGATGTAGGATACTATAACATAGTTTCCAATTATTTTTGCCTTATACACGTAGACCCATGGTAAGTTTATCCTATACATTCTTGCTATTGAAGAATCATTTTTCATATACATTTCCAATATTATCTCACTGGTGTTAGGGGATTCTTCAAACATCGCTATAAAGTTTCTTGATGATGTAAGCTCCACTAGAGACTTATTCAAGCATATAATGGAAACTAACCCTAGATCCTTCATCGAGTGAATGGCCACTCTAGGAGGAGTATCACTGTATAGGTACAGGAATTGTTCATCTGCATATGTGCATACACCTTGCTCACTGATCTCGTTTAGGATTTTTCCAGTGAAGGAATCAAGTAGAATTACTTTGTTTAGGGAGGCTATTGCAAGCCTGCTTCCATTGCATCCAAGGAAGGCTTTGATCCAGTACCAGTAATCAGTTTCAGGAGACTCGTATTTCCATAAAAGTGAGAGATCTGTTGAGTTTAGACAATACGCGACTATTCTGGAGCTATCACGTCCTACTAGGCATACTATGAAAAGTCTACCATTAGAGTATTCTAGGTTAAATGAGAATGAATCTAGTGGTAAGGCAAATTTCTTCAGCTTTGGATACTCGCTTATCTGAATAAATGTGAGAGATGAAATTATTATAGCTGCTACCAGTGTGAATACTACTAAAGTTTTATCAACGTGCATGTTTTGAGATCACCATTGCATGCAGTAGAAGCAGAACTGATGCAATTATGGGTGGGATATAAACAGGTACGAAATCTAGTTCTCCTAAAGCGCACATTGTTAGAAATGAGACTAGAATTATGGCCGTTGATGCTAAACCCCCGTAGATGCTGTATGTATAGCTCTCCTTAAAGTTTCCACGTTTCTGGGCCATCCATGAGAGTGAGCACACTACTGCAAGTAAAATTGTGCCAAATGTATTTTCAACAAGTGCATAGACTATGCTTCCTGGAATGTTGAAGGCCACATATGCTGTAACTCCTCCGACTATAAATACTGAAAACGTTGAGATTAGCCATGATATTATTAGTATTATTGAACTCTCTGAATGCTCCTTTGGCAAGATAGCTTTTTCGATCATCTCGTATTAAATTACTACCCTTGGATGCTAAATGAATGTTTGTCAGTTCTCGGGTTCTACATCATCCATTCAGCGTCGTCGGCCTTCATCATTCAAGTAAAATAATGTTGTTAGAGCTATTTACTTGTTTCCTCTATGACCCACTGAAGATATCTCTCAAATACATCTCCTATTTTGACTTCAACTATCTCGGGGACTTCGTATGGATGATTTTTCTCTATGAACTTCATTAGAGCTTCTCTTTGTTTTTCACTGGTTTTTATCATGAGTAGGTGCTCTTCAGCTTCTTCCAGCTTGTTTTTCCACCAGTATATGCTTTTTATGCATGGGATTATGGATATGCATGCTGCTAATCTATTGTTCAGAATTTTCTTCGCTAGTTGACACGCTTTTTTAAAATCGTCTATTGTTGTGATAATTATTGTCATGTTCATTTCATATTTAATTAGCTTGATTCAGATTATCACTGTTGTATTGGGCAGAGTGGATCCTGTGCATTGAATGATCCGTTTATTAGCAGTGCTCTCGCCTTGCATCCTCCTCTACACTTGTACTTGTATGGGCATTGTGAGCATGGTGGCTGTAGTTCCTCTACTGTTTTCTGAGTGTTGTTTAGTGGGTGTTCTAGAACTTTTCTCCATGCGTTCTCTATTCCGTCTCTCCATATGTTCGCTATTCTCTCGTCTAGTGTATCGCATAGGAGAACATCTCCAAGTGGATCTATGTCTAGTCCAGCTCCTATACAGCTTCCGATGAAGACATACTTTGACTTGATGAATGCTTTCGCGAATGGGGCACACCATAGGCTGACTGGGTAGCGATGTTCCTCAGCTGTCTCCTTTATGTCCTTCAATGCCTTAAGCATTTCATCCCTGCTTGGCATCAGTGGAACAGTTTCCTTTCTTACTGGGATTATGGGGATAAGCGTTGCATGCCCAGCTTCATGCTCTATGTTCAGCTCTATAAACTTTGAAATTTCATGTATGTTCAGCTTTGTTATCGTCATGATGATTGTGAAATATACGCCTTCCTTGGCAAGTATCTTCACTGCTTCAAGAGCTTTCTCCCACTTCCATCCTCTCATCTTCATGTAGGTTTCCTTGCTTGCAGCGTCTAAGCTTATGATGACGTTGACGTCAAGTTCATAGAGTTTTTT
>DRAE01000019.1 GCA_011041895.1 Candidatus Bathyarchaeota archaeon | reverse complement strand
TCACTATACTTCTCAGCAATATTCACAATTGTTTTCCAATCCCAAACTTCAACATTTTTGGGAGTTGATTTCAAAATACCTCTGTAAGGGACTATAAGTATCCTTAGGGCATCAAATTTGTTTAGCTTTTTTTCAATACTCCTAAGTTCACTTTGCTTAAGATGTTCCCTCCATTTAACTTCAGCAACCACCTTTACTCTTCTAAATTCTCTCAATGCTATATCAACCTCAATGTCGGGTGTTACAATCTCTACAGGTTGAAGTCCAAAAACTTTCGCTAACAGATCCTCGAAAAACCACTCCATGTAAAATGAAATCCTTTTCTTAAATATGGTCGCTATTTCACGTCCATTCATTCCAGTCTCAAAGAATCCATATTTTTCATTCAAGTAATATGCAAAGTCCGTGATCGGGGACACATGCCTATAATAGAAAATTTTTCTGCGAGCTCCCTCGATGGGGGTTGCCTTTACGAGCCCCATCTGGACAATATTTTTCAGATACTGTGAAATAAGTCCTGGGTTATCCTTTCCAATCACTCCTTTTGAGAAAAGCAAATTTGATATCTCAGACGACCTATTGTAACCATCAGCAATAGCTCCTAGTATCGCCGAGTACCTCGCTACATATGCTATATCCTCCTCGATAAACGTTTCACCTATTAAATGCGGAATGTAAACTCTCAACTCATCTCCAACTTTCGAGATTATATCTATACCATATTTTTCAAGCATAGGTGCGAGCCAAGGCTCCCTTACAATGCATGCTAATTCCATCAGATCCCTTCCTTCAAAACCAAGTCTCTTCACGTAAATTATAGCATCTCTTGGATCTACTAATCCAACTCTCCTCAGGTTAAAGAGGCCGATCAAAGGACTTCCAATTACTCTCCTGAAAAAGTGCATGGTCGACGTTATCAAGATTACTCTCCCAACTCCGCTTAAGGCTTGAAGTACAGATGCAAATGACTCGCCCAACCTATGAAATTCATCAACCACGACCCTATACTCTTTGAGAAGTAAAGGTATCATTCGCTCAAACTCGCGATGTGAATATCTTTCACCTGTATCGATATCAAGAACTTCCCTACTCCTTGTAACTATGAAGAATCTATCATAGCTTGCAACTTCCCTGACGTAGAATGTTTTACCAGTTTTTCTCCTCCCATATATGAGTAGCCACTTGTACTCCCTCAGCGCCTCATCTAACTCTCTCCTTGGTATAATGGTCATTATTATAACCTCCATTATAATAACTGCTATTATAACTATAAAGTCTCGTAACATTTAAATAGTTCATAGCCTTATCTTTGGAGCAAGGCACATGCATATGCATTGTGCCGATGAGAATCGCCGCCAACAGAAAAGAGTTGAAAAGATATGGAAATAGGAAAATTGAGAATGGGTATGCGTAGAGTAGAAGTAACAGGGAAAATAGTTGACGTAAGCGACGAGCGAAAAGTTATTTCAAGGAGAACAGGCAGAGAAAACAGACTGGCAATAGCAATACTGGCAGACGATACTGGAATGATAGAGCTTCCGCTTTGGAACGACAACATTGACAAGGTTAAAAAGGGAGACACTGTACATATAGAGAACGGCTACGTAAGCTCTTTTAGAGGAAGACTACAGTTAAACCTTGGAAGATATAGTAAACTTACAGTAATGAGAGAGTAGGGGGCGCGGCCCCTATCCTTTTTCTAAAAAGAAATCCTTCCAAGGAGAATAGTATCTCTACGTTTCTTAAGTCCCTCAAGAACTCTGATCAAATCCTTTGCCTTTATCAAAGATACTCCACCTAAATGCTCTAAGGTCGCTCTAAGCTTTCCAACTATACTGTCCACATGATGCTCCCTGATAATAATCTCACCAGATGTAAGCACCTTTCGCATCTCATTACTTAGTTCACAATCAACCTTTTCAAGCTTCTCCAAGATAACCTCAAAAACATCTATAGGAATAGTAAGCGCATGCTCATACTCTAGAACATCTCCCTCAATAAACTCCGAAAGCTCCTTGCTTTCAATTTTTTCCTCATACTCACTAATCTTAACATATGCGAACATTACGAACAATTTTTTCTCCTCATTGAAAGGTGATGTTTACAGTATTCTTTAAAAGGACATTTATCGCATAAAGGTTTAGCTGCTTTGCAAATTTTCCTTCCAAACATTATCATACTCACGTGGGCTTCAAAGAACTTGTCCCTTGGAAATATCTCTTCAAGCCTCTTTCTTATTGTCTCATAATCTGCTTTTTCATCTACAAGTCCGAGTCTAATGGAAACTCTTCTGATATGAGTGTCAACGGGGATCACAGGCTTGTTCCCACAGAAAAGCAGCAGAACATCAGCTGTTTTATATCCTATACCGGGGATCCTGAGGAGAGTTCTCCTAGCCTTTTCCAGCGGCATTTCAAGGATTTTCTGAAGGGAGCCTCCATATTCTTTGACGATGACTTCAGCCACTTCCTTAATAGTCTTAGCCTTTCTACTGTAGAGTCCAGCTGGTTTAATGGCTTCCACGATAGAGCTTAAATCGGCGTCTGCAATTTTAAATGGGCTCACGCCAATTGAAGCCTCCAGCCTATTAAAGGCTTCAATGGCATTTCGGTCACTAGTGTTCTGGGAGATTATCGTTGCAACTAGAATCTTAAAGGGATCCTTGGATAAACCTGGGAT
>DRAE01000146.1 GCA_011041895.1 Candidatus Bathyarchaeota archaeon | reverse complement strand
TTCAATGTTCTCATAATGTATTTAAACACTACATGCAATAGCGACGCCTATTACATAGATGCACCTGTGATAGATTGTGTACGAAACGATCCAAAAGCAAAGAACTATAACATTTTATGCGATAACTTCACGATACATAACTTATCTGGAGAAAATATAACGGTTAGAATACTTGCAGAGGCTGTACTTAGGGCACCCTACGATGTATTCAACAGTGAGTTTGAGGTTCAGATACCTTGTAAAGGCGTTTCAGTTCCCGGAGCAAACGTTCTAGAGGGATTTATAGCCTTTATTCCATGGACGATGAGTATCAGAGAAGTAATCGACCCCATGGGAAATAGTGTTGAGAAATATTATCTGAAATTGGATCTATTCCACTTCTTCCTATTTGATCCTATACTTTATAGACACATGATTGGAACATTCATGGAAAATGGATTTTATCTTATAAGATATGGTATGGAAGCATTCAGGGTAACAGCTGCCTCAATAGAGCAAATGCCTATAGCTGGGGCATATGTTGAGTTGAGGGATCCCAGTGGAACGCTTCTTGCAAGCGGAACAACCAGGAACAATGGAACTGTAAGCTTAGTTCCGTGGAAACCTGGAATATATAGTGTGAATGTATTTGTACATGATGTTCTTGTTGGAGAAACTACTGTAGATGGACTTGTTAGAGAAACATCTGTTACATGCGATGTCGAGTATGTTGTGGCACATGTATATGATGCAAATAACAAGCCTCTCCAAGGAGCTGTTGTTGAACTATCCCTTAATGGGAAGCTTATCTGCCATAACATTACTGATGAAAGTGGTGAAATTATATTTGGTTTCCTCCCAAGAAATGTAACATACACTGTTGAAGTGCTTTACTGTGAGGTCACGGTACTGTTTATTGAGAATGCAACTACAACGCAGCTTACATCACTCCATTGTGAAGTAGGTAGTTTTTCGGTTAAGGTCATCGATGTAGATGACAAACCTGTTCAAGGAGCAGTGATCACAGTAGCTATGTTAAATGGAAATTTACGTAAAACCGCTACAACAAATGAAGAAGGAAAGGCATTCTTTGAAAGGCTTCCTCTCACCGTACTGTATAAAGTTATAATCGAAATTAATCAGAATATTGTTGAAAACGTCACCGTAAGTATATCTAACAATCTCATCCTAAACTTCACAGCCCCTATAAGAGATTTAAAAGTAAGAGTCGTCGATGCAATTGGAAACCCCGTTGAAAATGCTACTGTATACTTACAGTTCTTGAACGGGAGCATAGTTAATAAAGCTACTACAAATAGCCATGGAGAAGTAAAATTTGAAAAGTTGATGCTGGATCAATACAAGGTAAAGACATGTATTGGAGATAGATGCATTGTAGTTGATGTTGACTTGTCAGCTGAAAACTATGTGGAGATTAGGTTAAAAGATATAGTGATCATCTTCGCCATACCTCTACAAATCTGGCATCTATTAGCATTGGCCTTAGTGGTTGCTACAATAATGGGAGTTGGAGTGTATACGATTAAAAGGAAAACATAGTTCATCACGTCTCAGCTCGGCTCTTCTTCATCACGGTTCAGCTACTACTATGTATAATCCTTGGATATATTTATCTTGGTTTGAAGATGTGCTTTTTTGCCAAGTAGATTTCAGCTATTAGCATTGCTATGGATAATGCTATCAGCGACGTTATGGTGATTAGGCCTTTTTCACTAAATATAGTGGCTCCCTTCAGCATTATCGCTCGCAGGAGTTCGCACCCCATGGATGGTGGAAACACTTTGCCTATTGTCTTGAATGGTTCAGCCATCCATTCTATGGGCCACCATATTCCACCTAGGAACATTATAGGAGCCACTATCATCCATGCAATGTTTTCAGCTGTTTTAGTGTTTTTAGCATATATTGAAACTAGCAGACCTAGTGCTACCTGAAACATGGCCATACATAGGATTACAACTATAGCTTCTGGAATCGACCCAACCATGCACGCTTTTAGAGTCAGCGCTGCTGAGAAGCATAGCATTGACTGAAGAAACGCTACAGCGAACATTGCAATAAATGCTCCCAATATTATCTCCGAAGGAGAAAGCCCTGACATAACTATTCTGTCGATAAGCTTATGCTCCCTTTCAGATGCAAAAACATGTGCCGATGATGTCGTAACAAAGAGTAAGCCGAAGAGAATCATGCCAGGGGCACTTATATCAAAATATGTGAAAGTTTTTCTCTTAATAGTCAGCGACTTTTCCTCTACTCCTACGATTGGTCTTCCTCTAAGTGAGAATGATATTGCAAGTTCCCTACAGATACTTGTAAATGTGCTGTATTTTACATAATCTGATGGATCACCATATGCGTATATGCTTATGCTCTCATTTGATATAAGGCACAGCGTAAAATTTTCGGGTATAACTATAAAACCGTCAATGGTTCCATTTTCAAATGCCCTCGTGGCATTCTCTATAGTTGAATAATTGAATACTTTTAGTGTGAACCTACTTCTTCCATCGGTTTCATTGAAAGTTTTTGATGTGTTTAGAAGCATTGCTTTAAAGTATTCTCCTAAATTTAATGTAAAGTTTCCAGCGAATTGGACTCCTTGATCAAGGTTAACTACTCCAATGTTCAATGTTATTTCTGTTCCTCCAAAGAATACTTTGCCAAACATGAATCCATAGAATAGAACTAGAAATAATGGAACCAATAAAGTTGACA
>DRAE01000090.1 GCA_011041895.1 Candidatus Bathyarchaeota archaeon | reverse complement strand
CATGTTGATGGAATTTTCAAGCTGTTCAGCATCAGGTATGGACTTAAACTTTGCATCAACTATAAAGTTTCCATTATCTGTTATAATGGGTCCGTTTTTCATTTGAGCTTCCCTAAGCTTCGGAGCTGCACCAAGTGCTTTAAGAGACTTCAATACAAAGGGCAATGCACATGGTATGACTTCAACTGGAACAGGTTTAAGCACTCCAAGTCTACTTGATAGTTTACTTGAGTCGACCACTATGATAACTTCCCTACTATTATATGCCAATATTTTCTCCCTAGTTAACGCAGCTCCTCCACCTTTAATAAGATCCTTATTTAGTGAAACTTCATCTGCTCCATCAACAGTTAAATCAATGGAATCGAGCTTAGGTAACATTGTAACATTGAACCCAAGTGACATACCCTTTAGATATGTCTGATAAGATGCCGTAACTACTGTTATCATTTCAAGAGATTTCTCATCTAGGTTTTCCTGAAGATTTTTAAGAAATAGGCAAACAGTGCTTCCACTACCTATTCCAAGTGACCTAACCTCTCCCGAGTAAATTTTGTCAAGAACACATTCGCATGCTTTTTCAACGGCAAGCTTCTTCTCAGTTAATGTATCAGCGCTCAACTTGACCATGTTAAACTATGCATGCAATGGTAATAAACGTAAATGGGCGGTGGGAGACCCCGAGGGTCGATATGGGATCCCTCACCTCGGACATCCTTTTTCCCACTCACCCCCCGGGCCTCGGAGCGGTAACCGTCCAGGCTTAGGTTGCTGCCTTCCGGCCCTGGCCAGGTTCGCCTGGCAAGGGGCCAGTCCGCGTCCCTCCGGACGCGTAAGGCCCCTCCGGCACCCCCCGAGGTGGGAGGGTCATCACGGTACAAAGGAGCCGAGGTGAGGTACCCATACCTTCCCTTCGGGTTACTGGCCCCCGCATAAGGCCCGTTTCGGGTTACAGGGGAGGGCCAGCCCCCCAGCCCTACCTCCCACCGCCCAAATAACTAATCGTCTAGAGGCTTATTAATTTTCCAAGTAGTATTGTCAGCAGTATATTCAATGCTATTATTGCAAGTGTGAATGCCCTTATGATGTTGAGTAGTTTGTCTCCATGCTTTACTTTTTCAAGGATTGCTTTCATGAATTGGTCTCCATCTAGTGCAGGTATTGGAAGCATGTTTAGTATTCCCACGTTGATGTTTATGAACACTATCCAAACAATCAGCTGAAAAACAGATACTGCGGAGAAACTGTCTATAAATGAACTACACCATGAACGAGGCTTATAATAGTCAAATGTGATTACACCCATAAACCCTCTGTTGGCAACGGATGGATGTGCCACCGTTGTGAGTGAAACTGTCATAGTTAAACCATCCCTTATAAGCGTTACACTCAATGAGGAGTTTGGTGGAACGTTTCTCATAAACGAGAATAAATCTGATTGTGAAAGAATAGGGGTTTCATTTACGGCTATAATTATGTCACCTCGCTTCATCACGTTCTCCGCTGGAAAACCCTTAACAGTTGACACAACTAACACTCCCTCTCCCCTGACCATAAAGGGGGAGATGATTGATTGAAAGATTATGGTATTAGTTAGGGCAAGTGTGAACAGTAGGCCTAACGCTATATTTGAAGCTGATCCAGCTGAGAAAATTGAAATCTTATGGAAGATGCCTTTGTTAGCTAGGCTTTTTTCATCTATTTCTACAAAGCCTCCCGGGATCATTGGTGTGAGTAATATAAAGCCAGCGGATCTTAGCTTAACGCCTGCTAAGACAGCAGCCACTGCATGCGCAGTTTCATGGATTATGATTGTAACAGTGGCTGACACTATAAAAAGTGGAAGAGACTCAAGTGAAATCGTTATCCCGGGAACTAATGGGAGAACGGGGGACATTGATGAAGGCTGTGTGAATCCAGCTATCAAGTTTAGAAAAAGAGATGCAACTCCAGTGACCATTGCCCAGACTCCAGCTAAAATAAAGAAGGCTCCCAGAAGCTTTATCTTAAATGTATTCCCTGTATAGGTTTGTCTGCTTAGAGAAGCTGCTATTCTTCTACTTTTCACCATGAAAAGGATGCATGGGATTAAGGATACACTTTCTTTCCCGAGTTTTTTACTTAAGTAGAGTGAAAGAAGGGAAGCAAACGCCCAAGTGAAGATGAAGGAGAGAAAAAATGTTTCGATGGGCGTCATATTCTTGCTTCCCTGAACTGTATGATTTCCATGTCATATGGGTACTTAACCACTTCTCCAATCTTGGAGACAATTACCATTTTAGTCTTCTTTGCTGTGAGAATGTCGACTATTCTTTGGCTTAATATACCATCCATTATTAGATAGCTTACATCTCCGCTTTTGTCCAGCACATCTATCAGGTCACGTACATCAAGCTCGGCAACAATATTTTTTTGACGATCAAGTACAACGGCTTTTCCACTGTTTTTGATGGAACTAGCTATTTCAATGATCTCATTAGGGATTCTAGGTGTAACTTTTACTGTAAGCTCCTTTTTCTTTTCCTCCTTCAATTTCTCAAATGAGATTTTGTTCTCTAGGGCCTCCTTTATTTCCTCGTACGTAAGTTCCTCAACTTCCTTTCCGGGAGGTGCTCTAGCAACAAAGTCGACCTTAACATTCTTCTGTGTCAAGCTTTTTAGAATAAGTTCGCCGCCCCTGTCTCCGTCCATGAAGAAGGTTACCTTCTTGTCTTTAACTATGTCAGCTATTGATGAAGGAACATTTGTTCCTCCAGTAGCTATGGT
>DRAE01000138.1 GCA_011041895.1 Candidatus Bathyarchaeota archaeon | reverse complement strand
TGCCATGCCCAATAGGACTCCTATCATAAAAGTTATCGTTGAAAGTTTAGGTGCTCCAATCAATGCTGAAAGCCTTGCAAGCTCTATAGTGTATGTTGATGGTAGAAGCCATGAGATGAACTGTGCCCAACGTGGGAGGAGATACGCTGGATAAAAGGCCCCGGAGAAAAGTAATATTATCGGATTTAACCATGCAAGAATATTACTTTCCTCTTTTATTGAAATCAAAAATGAAGCAAAAAGAGCTGCAAAACCCATTAGTGGAAGCATTCCAACTATTAATGCTAGGAAGAGAATAGCTATTTTAAGCAATCCAATTTCCAACCCCTCTATCAAAATTATCAGAGGGGCAAACTCTAGTATCTGCAGAGACGCTATCAGAAGGTAGTTTGGAATATATGAAACAACAAGAGTGATCGAAAACCTATGTGGAGCGAGTATAACGTATGGAAGAGCTCCAATCCATCTCAGCTCAAGTACGCTTCCAGCCACACCCCACATTAAGCTTATGCTGATCAATGCAACTACACTGGATGCGATGAAAAATACTATAGGGTCAACGTTTAATCCAATATTCTGCTTGAAAGAAGCAGTACTTCCAAACATTAAGCCTGCTCCCAAAATCAAGCCTAGCATCAAATAGGGCCATAAAAGGAAGGTAATTAACATAGCCTTGACATTTTTTAGAAAGTATATAGTCTGTGCAAAGCTTGCCTTTACAAGAGTTTTAAAACTCATCTTTGATCACCTGAAGCCAGTCTTGCCTGTAAGTTTTATGAACACATCTTCCAGGCTTGGCTGCTTAACTTCGACCTTTCGTACATTGCATTTCTGGTCATAGAGCGATTTTAATGCACGTGAAGTAGTCTCATCCACTTCATCTGGTGAGGAGAGTATTTTTATGCGATGACCTTTTTCCTCGGGAAATATCTTTACTGGGCAATTAGTATCTCTCTTCAGGATTCTAGTGAGATGTTCAATGGACGTCTGAGCTGGAAGATATACTGTGATTTCAAGGGGCACTACATCAGCCACTCTTCTTTTTAATCCATCAACGGTATCGACAGCTAGTATTTGGCCTTTGTCAATTATGGCTACTCTATCGCATATGATTTCAGCTTCAAACATGTTATGAGTCGTTATCAGCACTGTTTTACCCTTTTCATGGGCAAGCTGTACAAGCATCTCTCTAAGGCATCTGGCTGATGGAGGGTCAAGCCCTAGAGTAGGTTCATCTAGTATAAGAACTGGTGGATCGGTTAAAAGGGTTCTTGCGATGCTTAGCCTAGCCTTCATCCCGAGAGAATACTCCTCATACAGTTTATTAGATGCTCCGAGCTCTTCGAGGCCAAGCATTTCAAGTAGTTCATTTACTCTTTGTTCGAGCTCTTGTCCGTCCAATCCATAGAGCATTCCAAAGTACTTTAGATTCTCTTTTCCAGTGAGTTTCCAAAAGAATCCTCTTTCAACGGATAGTGATACTCCAATGAGTTTTCTAACTTTAGTAGCTTCATGGATGACATGATGCCCTAGGATATAGGCGTCACCAGAGTCTGGAAGCAGTAATGTAGACAATATTTTGACTGTTGTAGTTTTCCCTGCTCCATTTGGGCCAAGTAGTCCAAATACTTCCCCTTCATACACCTTGAACGATACTCCACATAATGCTTTAACCCGTTTCTTAACTCTCTTGAAGAAGCCTATTCTATCATAGGCCGTGTATGTTTTGACAAGCGACACTGTTTCAATTGCTATATTTCTATTGCTCAATGAAGCATCCCTCGCTATGGAAGTATATCAAAGTTAATAAAATTGAGGTCTCACTCGCTATTAAGTGTCATCTTCTCTTATGGATATATACTATTGCAGCTAATGCAGCTACGAGAATACATGTGAGGATTATGGCTGTGAAGGAAAACTCTTTTCCTGTAACTGGCTGAGTTTCTTTCTGATACGTGACCTTCACCATGGAAGTACATTGAACATTTAGATACAGGTCTATGGCCTCTACATAGAAGTATATCGTTTTGCCTTGTTCCAGCGTAATTACACAATAGTATGTTCCATTTCCAAGAGAGGTCATTTCTACCATGTACCATGTCGCATTGTCGAAGCTGTAATATAGAGTGACGTTTCTTAGTTGAGTGTTATCCTGCACTGTTGCCAATATATGCAAGCAATTGTTTTCAGAGAATAGGTGATAGGTAAATTGTATAATCGTGGGTTTCTCAAAGTCAAGTATTTCACCCAGCAACGCTGGCTCTTCAGGTAATGTATCAAATGGATACATTTTCAGATCTATATCACCCATTAAAATGTACCATGCAGCGTAGAAGTTTTCGCTTGAACCACTAAATGTCCTACAGTGTTCTGCAATAACTTTCTTAAACGCCTCCCCCACACTTAATCCTCTTAATAGATACGCTATTAAATCGCATAGAACTTTATCTCCAATACCACCATATGTGACCGTCATTGAGGCTATTATCAGTGGAGACCCATGTTGTGCAAATACTGTTGGAACCTCCCATGCTCCACTCACGCATCCATATGAGATGAACATCATTGAATGCAAGTTTTCAATAGATGCATTGAAGTCATATATACTGTAGTAATAGTAGTGTTCTCTATTATCGCTTGAGTCAACAAACCCATCATTGTCGACGTCAGGGTCGTCAACGGAGCCCCCTTTTTCATATCCTCTCCACACATCAGGTTTAAAAAGTCCAAATCCGCTTCCAGCCATTCCATGTCCAAGGTAAAGCCATATACATGAACCATTTTCAAATGAGGATAGTATGCTTGGTAAATGTGT
>DRAE01000055.1 GCA_011041895.1 Candidatus Bathyarchaeota archaeon | reverse complement strand
TAGTTTCGTTATCGATGTAGATCACCGGATCTTCATTCACTTTTATAGGCATTAGGTAGTATGATAGCTTCTTTGGGCCAGCCTCTGTAACTTGGTGTATTGGCTGTATGGGTGGTAACGCATATGCCGATGATATGGGCGTCGTTAATAATAGTAGTGATAGCAGTAACAGTGAGGCTAATACCTTTTTCATGTTGCAAACCCTTCTTACAGCTTTCTCGTTATTAATGTTATCCCCACGGCTAAAATAATTATCTGATTCAATTCAAGCACTTTAGAATTTCAACGTCTAATACACACTGCCACCAATGAGGCCCAGTACCCCTAACTACCCTTTTAAACACTATTTCAAAATCCTTTACGCGTTTAATTCTTCTGAGATGTTCCTCGAGTTTAGCATGAGCTTTCTCTAAGGCTTCTTCCTTGCTCTTACCATATTGGAAATCGTAGAAGTGTATAATTGCCCTCTTTGAAGGCTTAAGCATCTCTACAGCATTTTCGAGGAAATCGTAAGCCATTGAGGGAAGAGGCATTAAAACTCTATCAGCTTCGTCTCTGAGCTTACTTGAAAAACAAGCAGCATCTCCCATTAAGGGGATAACTCTGTCCCCGACCTTGTTTAGCTTACAGTTTCTTACCATGTACAGATAAGCCTCTGGATTGATGTCGATTGAGTAAATCACAGCCGCCTTAGAGAACTTTGCAATCAATATCGAGTAACATCCAACGCCTGCAAACATGTTTACAACGATTTCCATGGCGGAAACCTGATCAGCTATTCTTTTTCTCTCAAAGGAGAGACGAGGTGAAAAATAAGCCTTCTCGACATCAGTATAGAAAGAGCAACCGTATTCTCTGTGTATAGTAACTGTTCTTTTTTCGCCTGCAAGCCATTTGAACTTTCTGACTCTATATATCCCATCGACGGGAGTTGTTTGATAAAGTATTACCTTCACATATGGCATTTTGTCTAGGATTATCCTAGCAGCTTTTTTGAGAGTTTGTTCACTTATAGTAGCTCCTTTAATGGTTTTAAGTATGAGAATGTCCCCTATTATGTCAACCGACCTACTTATTGAGGCTATTTCTTCATCGCTTAGCTCACCTTTTAAGAGAGTAGAAATGCCACCTTTCACATGTATCACCGTTTAAAGTGTTAATGTAACATCGTCACATTCAAACGTTTTACCTAGTATGATGCTTTTCACAGGAGTTCTTCTGAGCCTTATGTTTCCACCACTCAGCATGGTTGCAATGTATCCACTATAATATACTGGGTTGTTCCTATCGGATAAACTCACTATGAGCGATATAGCTCTTGACCATATTTTGCATAGGTTTCTGAGGGAATTTATATCCACTTTGCTGGCAAATGTTCTTAACAGTTTAAGCTCATATTTTGCACTTCCAAGGCTGACCTTGATATTTAGAGGAGTGTGGGAATGAGCTATTCCAACAACTTTATGCTTGTCAGCTAAACGTTTCAATGTTTTAACAATGCCCTTAGGAATCACAGCATGTAAAACTGATGAGGCTTCAACATTTATTGGGATAACATGTGTGATCTCAAGTTTTCGGTTCGCTACTAGAGCTGAGGCAGCTTCACAAGGATAGTTTAGGCTAAGTAAATGTACGAGCCTTTTCTCAATAGATTCTGACTTGAAACTTATAACTTTCATTAGTCAAACCACGGTGAGTCAATTATTTCATCTATGTCCACACTTATCCAAGTTTTAACGGGCTTCCATAGGGTTCGATCCACTTCAATTCTCAAGAATATGAGCCTCCTCAACTTGAATATATAACATTCAAGAATGTAACCTCTAAGGATTTTAGCCTCCATTTTACCGTTGTTTATAATTGCTCCACCAGTCACTTCTCTTTTGATGATCTCATAGTTCCCGTCTGAAGCTTGTTCCACAGTTTCATTACATTTATCAACTATTTCCTCTAAGACTTTTTTCAAAGTTGTAGACGGAATCTTGGAGACATTATTCGAGTTTAACATTCCCACTATTATATTGTCTCTACAGTTTAAACTATGCGAGTATAAGATGCCATAACTCCTCAAAGTGTTTTCAATGGTTTTCAGAAGTTTCAGTGTAATGTTTTTATTCATTTCACTTCAATAATTTTTTAGCCTAGAATAAAAGGAATATCTGCTCGGAGGACTGTCTTTGAAGAGGAAAAATAACGTAGAGATCAGGAAACCTAAGATCAGAATATTTGATGTAAACATGACATCCATCGATAACATGGTCTGGTGCGCGGCTGTCCGGGAAAAGCAGACACTGATATGGTATAAGGGATATCTTATGTGTATCGATGATCAAAAGTATGAAAGAGAGGATGACACATTATACATAAGCTGCATTTGCTTAGCTAAAATGCCAAAGTATGAGAAGATCATTGAAAAACCTGGAATGGCCCCCATAAACGTTATTAAAATACCTGTTGTGAAGGCATCTGATCTCGAAAAGGATATCATAGAGGAGATTCTGAAGAAAAAGAAGCTTTACAGGATAGAGTAGACATTGACAAGAAATAAATGATGGAACTGCATCTTTTATATAGAAGTCGTGTAACATCCACTAGTTAATGGGCCCGTGGCCTAGCCTGGATAAGGCGTCGGCCTGCGGAGCCGAAGATCCTGGGTTCAAATCCCAGCGGGCCCGCTACATGCCAAGATATGTTTATCTGAAGCTGTACAATGGAGTAGTCAAAGCCTTAAACAAGGCATGTAAAGAGCTGGGAGTAGATATAGCTGAAAGTAGGGTAGAGGAGCTTGTAAGCGAGCCTCCTAGGGAAGAGTATGGAGACCTATCTACCGCAATTGCATTCTAT
>DRAE01000009.1 GCA_011041895.1 Candidatus Bathyarchaeota archaeon | reverse complement strand
TCACCATTGTTAATGTATAGAAAAGAGTATGCAAATGGGATATCATATACTTGGTTAACATAGAAATCTAAGTCGCCATCACAGTCAAAGTCACACCATACAACTCCCGCAAACAGCTCATCATAATAATATCCCTCCCTCACACTCCCAACTGGATGAATAGGGATTCCAGCATCCTCTCTAACGTCAACAAACCTATAATAGGGAGGTCCCATGTTAAGGTAAAGCTTAGAGTCATCGCAGATTGGCCCTCTATAAGGATCCTTATGAGCTAGATTAGCTACAAGCAAGTCAAGATAACCATCATTGTTGAAATCCCCCCAAGCAGTTCCTATTGTATGGCCATAGTATCCACCTCTATTCACGCCAGCTACTCCGAGTTCCTCCGCTGCTTCGGTAAAAGTTCCATTTCCATTGTTTATGAACAAGAAATTCGGCTGAAGCCTATAGTTTCCAACATAGAGGTCAGGGTCGCCATCATTATCAAAGTCAGCCCAGCATGCACTTCGCCCGCGAGCCAGTCTGTAAACTCCAGCTTGAACAGTTACGTTCGTAAAGGAGAGATTTCCATTATTCAAGTAGAGAACATCAGGGTAATCTATCTGCAACTCCCAGTTCTCATAATTAACAACATATAGGTCAACGAAACCATCCAAGTTGAAATCTGCCCAATCTGCGTCTTCAGTAGGCATCATATCTGAAACGTCAGCGATCAAGGTGATATCTGTGAAGGTTCCGTTACCATTGTTTATGTAAAGCCTATCTGGGTTAGGTGGCCTTGCAAAGGAGAAGATGTCAAGATCCCCGTCATTGTCAATGTCTGCAAATACTCCTCCAACACTCCCAGGAAGTAATCCAGCTTCCTCGCTAACATATTCAAATTCATAATCCGGAGGGCCAGTATTCCTGTAAAGTTTCCACCCATCAATTAAAAGATCTTGGTTTCCATCTCCATCATAATCTCCCCAAGCAAATCTACTTCCAGTAACTCCCGCTAATCCGACGAAATCAGTTACGTCTTCAAAAACACATATCTTGCCAGTTGAAGTGTAAGCTCTACCGCTATTGAAATGAATAACAGCCGCCATAACTACAGCGGCTAATATAATGGCTGGAATTCTTCTCATAACGTTTAATCATTACCCCATTACTGCATATGAAACTTGTGAAGTAATGTCTCGACAAATGTAACTAACGTTAAAGAAATGAAAGAACTGCCTTCTTAATCACAGTCTTTATCATATACCTGTAAAGTTTTCTTTTCCATGGATTCCTAGAGAATATTCCGGTAAGCCTTTGCATTATTCCTCCATACACTTTCCTATATGCTTCGTTAAATAGTTTCTGAAGCTCATTTCTTGAAAGTGTTTCAGTTGGCATCACAGCGTGTAACATGTCATACTTTGAGTAATCATACACTTCTATCCATCCATTTCTCTTAGCTTCCTCATAGATATCTGATCCTGGAAATGGTGTTAACATAGTAAATATCGTGAAGTCAGCCCCGATTTTCTTAGATAGCTTAACTTTTGCCATTATGCTTTCCCTTGTCTCCTTTCTATGGCCTATTACAAACATCGCCTGTGAAATAATATTGTGTCGTTTCAGTAGCTTGAAAGCCTTCTTAATCTGTTCAATGCTTAGCTCTTTCCTGTAATATTTTAGTTCATGATCACTTGCCCCCTCAACTCCCAGAAGAACCCAGATGTTCCCCGTTTTCTCCATTAGTGGAAGAAGTCTCCTATACTTGAGAAGATAATCTATTCTCCCCTCATAATACCACTTAAAATCGAGGCCACGCTCCATCAACTCCCTACAGAATGCTTCAATTCTCTCTCCGTTAACGTTGAAGGTGTCATCTGCAAACCAGAAAATCTCCTTCCCATACTTTTCATGGAGAAACTCCATTTCATCAACTATATTTACTGGATTCCTAGGTCTCCAACATCCTCTCCAAAATCTCCATTCTGAACAAAATCTACACCTAAATGGACACCCCCTACTCCCAAGGATCATAGTATACTTCTCTCCAAAAACCACGAAACGATACCTTCTCATTGGAACCATGTCGTAAGCTGGCCAAGGAATACTATCAACGTTCTTGATTAAGGGCCTGTCACTAGTGCTAACGGGTTTACCATTCAACCTGAAAGATATCCCCTTAATCTTCTTTAATGACTTAGTATTGAAACCATTCTTCTCCAAACTGTTTAAAAGCTCCAGTAAGGTAATCTCACCCTCTCCCCGGACTATTACGTCTATGCATTTAAAATCCCTTAAACTTTCCTCAACTGTGAAGGTGAAATGCGGCCCCCCAGCAACTGTAACTATTCCCTCATCAATTTCCTTAGCTAATTCAAAAACTCTCACAGCATCATACACATACGGCGTAATAGATCCAACTCCAACAACGTCAGGAGCCTCCCTTTCAATTATACTCTCCAGCTTGTCAAGCTTCATTCTGTTAACTTGGCAGTCAATTACCTTAATGTCATGGTCACTGTTCTCCCTGACATAAGAGGCTAGATATAGTAGCCCGAGGGGTGGAGAAGTCGACTCTCCTATAAGTGGCCAATACTTTTTAAATGGCTCTATCAATAAAACTTTCATCTCTCTTCTCCTACAGCTATATAGTGTATCCTAAATATACCTTATATTAGTGAGTTAACATGAACGACATATTTGATGACAAACATGAGGAAAAAGAGGAGACAGATTTCGTATCATATCTCACAGCTGGACTAATGCTAATACTGCTTGGAATAAGCTTCATGCTAGTCTATGAAGGATACCTTACATGGGAGAACTGGTGGACAGTATTTCTAATGGGCTTCGGCATAATAC
>DRAE01000010.1 GCA_011041895.1 Candidatus Bathyarchaeota archaeon | reverse complement strand
CGTCAGCAACTTCTATAGGGTGACGGGAAGCCAGATATTCCATTACAGCTGAAAGCTCAAGCGAGCTAATCTCCTTTATACACTCCTTAAAGGGTAGTTTTCTCTCGAGAGCATGTACCCCAACATCAACGTACTCAAATGGATTAATGTCCTTACCTATCCTAGCAACATATCCATTCCTCACATGGATTTTTGTAGCCTCCTCCACGTTTATATACAGTGCGTTCGAATCTCCTCCAAGCACGCTTCCACTATAATTGATAAGCTTCAACGCTATACTTGGGGGATAAATGTGGTCAGCCATCGAAACAATGAATCTATCTCCTTTCACCTTTGAAATTGCTGACAAAAGACTATAGCCATTTCCAAGTTCAGGTCTATCATTTACTACAATCTCGATTTTAGCTTTCAAGGGGAAACTTTCATTTAAAACTCGGTTTACAGCCTCTCCATTAAGAGGGTTAACAACTAAAACTATTCTCTCAACACCTGCTACAATCAAACTTGTCATAGGATAACAAACAAGGGGGTATCCTGAAACTGGAACTGTAAGCTTGAAGCATCCTGTATGCCGCCTAAATCTCCTACTCAGTCCAGCGGCTAATATGACAGCCTCCATTCTGCCACCCCGTAAAGCTTTTAAAGCAGGACGAGGAGAACAGGTGAGGCATCAAGAGATAATCATCGATACCTTCAAAGCAAATTCGTGCAATCTTTAATAACATATATTTAAATCTTGCAATTAAATCTTAGCCACAAATGTTCAGGGTAATCGTGAGAGCAAAAAGGGACGCTGACGCTCTGAGGGCTATGCTAAGCGTATTTTACACTGGATGGAACATTGAGGCCCGAACATTCAAGGGAAAACGGGATCCCGATAGAGCATTGGAAATTCTGAACAAAATATGCAATCATAAAAAATATAATATAATACTACTCGGAAGAGAAGATTCCCAGCTTCAACTACTACAAAGTAACTTTGATGAAAACACTACCTTCCACGTAGTTAGAAAGAAAAAGATTAGAAACACAAAATTGAAAGCCTTAGCCAAGGAATTTGAGCTAGCTAGGTCACGTATAAGAAATACTGTTTCATGGCATGGAAACTCCTACGTGTTTTCCCACAAGTATAAGGTAATAACCCGGGAAGCTAACACGTCAATGGACATATTCATAGGAATAGGTGAGGGATACAGTGAGATCATTGAAAAACTTACTGGAATAAAAGTTGAAAACCCACTTTTCATTAGGGTAAGAGCTGGGATACATAGAATCTATAGTGGTCCAAATGAAATAGCGACAATAAATATACCAGATAAAGGAAAAGTAGAAGTGCTTTCAGTAAATAAAGGTGCTGAAATATATGATGTGGAGCTTAATGGTATTCTGAACAATAACAGGAAAGTTCTACGCCTGCACGAAAACATTGCAATAAACTTTCTAAAACAGTTCAAAAGAAAATATGACAAGTTCATAGTTCCATGGAGTGGAGGCAAAGATAGTACAGCATGCCTCTTACTAGCACTCAAAACATTTGGGAAAGAGAAGGTCACTCCAATATATGTGGATACTGGAGTAGATTTTCCGCAGTCGCCTGAATATATTGAAAAAATATCTGGTCGACTCGGCATAAAATTTGAGAAAGTATATGCTCCTGTAAAGGAGAGTTTGAAGGAAAAAGGTTTTCCAACACATGAAAACAGATGGTGCACGGTTCTCAAGGTAGAAGCCCTCTATGCCAAGGTGCGGGAAATCACTGAAGAAGATGAGCAAGTTTTGATAGTTGTAGGTGACAGAGACTCAGAGTCTCGGAGCAGAAGCCTGAGACCCACTACTAGATTAGATCAGGAGTTTACAATAGTTGCTCCAATAAGAATGTGGAATACAGCTATAACACAACTTTACATTCTGAGCAATGGAATACCATTAAACCCACTATACTTACAGGGATTCTATAGACTAGGATGCTACATATGCCCATCACTAAGAAGCTGGGAAAAAGAAATCATGAAAAGAAAAGGGCACATGAAGCTGCTCGAGCAACTTGAGAATTAAAACACTTACATCTCCACCTGAATTAACTGTCTATAATGAAAGAGACAAAGCTTCTTAATACCGTTGATTTCAAAATGTAATATAGTTTTGTATCTGGCGAGTAATATACTACTCTGAATTAGGACTAAAGTAAAATATTTTATCTATGGAAATTGTGTTATTGAAGTAAAGTTAAAGAAAAATTCGCAAAAAACGAACAAAAATTAATGAAAAAATAAGGTAATTTAATATAGGATTCAAGGCTTGTATATCTTTGTGAGAGTTGATGCTATATATGGAGAAAATAAGAGTTAACTCAATGGCAACATTAACAGTATTTCTCGCAGCAGTAATGCTTGCATCACTTCTGATAACGTTTAATGCCTCAACTGTTCTCGCTCCTTCATCTGACCCGTGGTGGAATCCCAGCTGGAGGTATAGGGTTCCGATATACATTACCGAGAATTCAGGTAGGGACCTCGTTAACTACACCATGAAATTAACTGTTGATACCCAGACGCTTATAAGTGAAGGTAAAATGAGAAGCGATTGCGGCGATATAAGATTTGTAAGTCAAGACGGAAGCACTAAACTCCCATACTGGATTGAAAGCGGAATTAATACTCCCTCTACTGTGATATGGGTTAAAATTCCCCTCATACCCGCTAGCGAGACTATAGTGATATACATGTACTATGGAAATCCATCAGCCACCAGTGAAAGTGACAAAAATGCCGTTGGCATCATCTCAGACGACTTTGAAGGATGGTCTCCTGAGGACTGGATTCTCTTGGGAAACGCATGGATCGAGCAACCAGCAGGGGCCGACTATATATGTCTCAAGACAACTCCAGG
>DRAE01000064.1 GCA_011041895.1 Candidatus Bathyarchaeota archaeon | reverse complement strand
GGCCCATATACGTTAAAGAATCTCAGAATACTAAACTTGAAACCATACAGTCTACTATAAGTTTCAACGAGAGCCTCCCCACAGATCTTAGTAGTTGCATACGGTGACATGGGCTTAGGTCTCAAACTCTCATTTACAGCTGTTTCACCAGCATCTCCATAAACAGCAGCGCTACTTGCGAGAATGACTTTTCCAACATCACTTAAACGACATGCTTCAAGCACGCTGAGAGTTCCATTAACGTTAAAGTCAAAATACTTGGACGGTTCACGCACGCTTTCATCTACATCAGTCAAGGCAGCCAAGTGAACAACGGTGTCGACGCTAGACTCCTTAAATACCTTACATAACTCATCCACAAACCTGACGTCAACCCTATAGAAACATGCTCTCCCATGTGAGAGGATTCCAGATACATTGTCCAATGTTGAGTTGATCAAGCTGTCAACTATGACAACTTCCTCTCCAAGCTGTGCAAGCTTCTCGCATACATGTGACCCTATGAAACCCGCTCCCCCAGTTACCAGGATGGCCATGCTAAATATAGTTGAATAAGATAAACTTGTTTAATTTCGTGGCTAAAGATTATTTAAATTAGCGCTTTCACAGAGATGGTGATGCAGTTGAAGCGAAATGATTTCATAAACTTTCTGAGAGGCATCGAGGAGAAATGGAGAAAATACTGGGATAGAAACAGAGTATACTATGCCGAGCCAAAACCCGGGAAAGAGAAATTCTTTATAACAATTCCATACCCCTATGTGTCAGCTCCACTCCACGTAGGCCATGGAAGAACATACACTATAGGAGACATAATTGCAAGATACAAGCGAATGAGAGGCTACAATGTTTTCTTCCCAATGGCATTCCACATAACTGGAACCCCAATAGAGGCAGTCTCATGGAGAATAATGCACAAGGATCCAGATACACTTAAACTCTATAGATGGTATATAAGCTTCTACGTGGAAAACCCCAAGAAAATAGAGAAGATTCTAAAAACGTTCTCGGATCCATGGAGCATAGTAAACTTCTTCTCAAAACACTGTATAAAAGACTTCAAATCAATTGGCCTAAGCATAGACTGGAGACACAGGTTCACAACTGGAGACCCTGAGTACAATGCCTTCGTGACATGGCAATTCAGGAAACTATATGAGAAAGGCTTCATCAAAAAGGGAAAGTATCCACTGCTATTCTGTACAAGCCACAAAAACGCTGTTGGAGAAGATGACATACTCGGAGGAGATGAGGTTAAAGCCCAAGTAATAGAATTTAATCTAATCAAATTCAAGCTAGTGGATGAAGACATTTACCTTGTAGCTGCCACCCTAAGACCCGAGACACTTTTCGGAGTAACAAATGTATGGGTTAACCCAGAGGCAGATTATGTGCTTGTAAAAGTTGACGGTGAGAAATGGATAATATCCGAGAAAGCCGCCTTCAAGCTCTCATACCAAGATAGGAAAATTGAGATAGTTGAAAAATTCAAGGGAGAAAAGCTCATAGGCAGAAAGGTTTACTCGCCACTGGATAATAGAGAGCTTTTAGTGCTTCCAGCTCCATTTGTGGATCCAAATAATGCAAGCGGAATAGTTTACTCCGTTCCAGCCCACGCCCCCTACGACTGGGCTGCACTTGTAGATTTAAAGAGGAATCCAGAGGAAGCTGAAAAATATGGTATCTCCGCCTCTGAGATAGAGGCTATACAACCGATCTCCATTATAGAGATTGCCGGCTACAGTGAATATCCTGCAAAGGATGCATGTGAAAAACATGAAGTTGAATCCCAGACAGACTATGAGAAACTTGACAGGGCCACAGAGGAAATCTATAAGGCTGAATTCTATAACGGCATCCTAAAGGATAACTGTGGAGAATTTGCCGGATACCGCATATCAGATGTAAAGGATAAGGTGATAGAAGAGTTTAGGTCAAGAGGATTCCTAGATGTAATGTATGAGGTTACAGCCCTTAAGAAGCCAGTCATATGCAGATGTGGAGGAGAAGTTATAGCTGCAATTTTACCAGATCAATGGTTTATAGACTATTCAAATGAGAGATGGAAGCAGCTTGCAAGAGAATGTCTGGCAAACATGGCCATAATACCAGAGTTCCACAGAAGACTATTTGAATACACCATTGAATGGCTAAGAGAAAGACCATGCGCGAGAAAAAGAGGAATTGGAACAAAGCTTCCATTTGACCCAGAATGGATAATAGAGTCGCTTTCAGACTCCACAATTTACATGGCCTTCTACACAGTTATCCACCAGATTAAAAGGCACAGGATAAAAGCTGACCAGTTAACTGAAAGCTTCTGGGACTATGTGCTACTGGGCAAGGGAGACCGAGAAAAAGTTTCAAAGGAAACTGGAATCCCGCCGAAGACACTTGACAAACTGAGACTACACTTTGAATACTGGTATCCAGTAGACCTACGCCACACAGCTCCACCACACATAACAAATCACCTAACCTTCTTCATATTCCACCATGCTGCAATATTTGACGAGGACAAGTGGCCAAGAGCAATCTCGATAAACGCCATAGTCAGTGGAAGAGAAGGGCGAAAAATGTCAAAATCCTATGGAAACATAATTCCACTAGCAGACGTGTCAAGAAAATACTCCACCGACCTTTACAGACTCTATATCTCAAGCGACGCCGACATCAAAACTGAAATGGATTGGAGAGAGGCCAGAGTAGCTGCAACAGCCAAAAACCTACAAAGATTCTGGGAGACCGCAATCAAGATAATAGAGCTTCCAAATGGAAAAGGCAGGGTAAATAGGATAATCGACAAATGGCTAACTTCAAAGCTAAACACAAAGATAAAAAATGCAACAGAGCACATTGAAAACTTTGAGATAAGAAGCGCAATCTTCAAG
>DRAE01000018.1 GCA_011041895.1 Candidatus Bathyarchaeota archaeon | reverse complement strand
CTTTTATAATCCCGAGAAATGCTTGTCTACCACATATTCGGAAGCATATTAAGTTCATCATAGAGGCCATTGATGCCGACTGTGATAGGCCAAATGATGAGGAAAAGTTTATCTCACGTAAATACTATACGGCGCTCATTATGGACGATGATGAAACTCCTCCAAAGCTGTTAAACGTTAGATTCGAAGAGAGTGGAGGAGATGGCATAGTTGATTCAAGGGATTATCTCACAATCTATGCAGAGTGTAGTGATGAAAGTGGAATAGGTATGGTAATCTTCAATTACATGTACTCCTCTGAGGGAGTTTGGAGAAGTGAGTTAATGTTCAACGTTGGTGGAGACGTTTTCTCATACGTTGTCCCGCATCCCAGACCATTTGAAGACTTATTCTTCTATATCATTGCCTACGACAATGATACCGACCGTGAAGGCGATCAACTATATACGAACTCGACCATGTATCACTTGAAGGTATATGGTGTACTTACAGTATACTTCATAGATCAAAGTGGATCTCCTGTAGAAAATGTATTGATTAAGCTCGTTTCAAATAACACGGTTATCTCATCAGCTTATACAAATTCCACAGGACATGCCACACTTAAGGTAGCTGAGAAAGGCGGATATATCATTAAAGCATACGTGGGGCCCATAGAAATCGCCGAAGAATTCATAAGCATTTTATCAGAGGAGTTCATAGTTATGTCAGGTGAACTATTTACGGTTACAGTCAATGTTTCAGATGCAGATGGTGCTCCATTATCCAACTTTGAGATTGCTGCATACGTTGATGGGGAAAGTATATTCTCAAGATTCTCCTCTGAAAGCGTGGTTTACATAAGGCCTGTTCCACGATCCAAGCTACATATAGTAGTGACATTCTACGGTAAAATTGTTGGTAGCAAGATAATTGACGTGGATCGAAGCTTATCTATAGGCATTAACTGCAGCGTGTCAACGCTGGTAGTTAAAGTGGAGAGTCTCCTAGGGGATCCTATGGAGGGAATCGTCATTAAAGTAAGGGAGCTCGACGAGGTCTTTTTAACAGATGCTGACGGAGTGTGCATAATCGGCCAGCTACCGCATGGAACATATACTCTAACAATTCAAGTAGGCCCGATAACAGAAGAGAAAACCATAGTATTGGATCAATCATCAAAGATAACCTTTAAAGTGCCGCTTGTCACGAAAATTACTGTAGGGAGCTTCGAAATGTACATTACACTTCCAATGATGGTGATTATAATGATCATAGTCGTGGTTGCAGCGGTTGCACTAATACTGCTTAGAAAGCGATATGTACGCTAAAGCTATAGCTGCTATAACTCCAACCATGATGAACGATGACATGCTACATGAAATGGTGATGCCCATAACCTTGAAAACATGTCCCTGAAACTTTTCATATATGAAACCTGCAAACAATGGGAAAACCACTGATCCGACGTTTGAGGACATGTTCATAAAACCTATGCCAAGAGCTCTCTTATCTCCTCCAGCGTCGACTACAAATGCCCTTGAAACTGGCATGAATGTGAATGTTGCACAGTATCCAAGGCATCCAGCTATAACCGGGAACAAAATGCTTGCTCTAATCAAAATTGTGAACGAGCATATTACACTTATTAAAGCTGAGAGCTTTATCACAGCCATTCTCCCAATCTTATCCGAGAGAGTTGAAAGCCCTACTGAGAGAAGGATAGCTGTTCCAGAGGATATCATAACGATCATACCTATAAGCTCCCTGCTAATCATGAACTCCTCATTCAAGTATATAACATAGATTTCATGGAGAACAGACATTTGACAGCCCATTATGAAAGCTATCAAGTAAACTGGGAGAAAACTTTTTCCAGCTATGGAAGTCTTTTCCAAGTGCTTCTCTCCCTTATAGAGTACTCCTTCCCTTATTCCAAGGGATGATACTGAAGCTGAAAGATAAAGTGCTGAACCAACCAAAAGCAAAATTTCAAATCCCAGCATATTCAAGGCTCCAAAAACACCGTATCCAAGGGCCTTCGCAGCAGATCCAGCTGCAAAGTATAATGCCATTGCCCTCCCTCTAACAACTTTACTCACACGCTCGGAGACAATTGTCTGGAGAATAGGCCATGTTGCTCCACTGCAGAATCCATCAACCACTCTCAAGGCAATGATTGCATAAACCTCTTTAACTATTCCATACAGTAGGGCAGTCAAAGAAGATATTGAAAAGCCGATCAACAGGAAGAGAACTCTTCTCCTAGATACATCGCTCAGATAGCCTATCAGTGGAGCTGTTATAGCTCTTGAAAGCATAAGCCCGGCAGCTAATGCTCCAATTTCAACGCCTGTTGCCCCGAGATCCCTTGCATAAAATGCAATAGCTGGCCTGAGAATAGTTCCAGCCATTGTTCCAACAAACACCATGAAGGTAATGTTTAGAAACTCTGTCTCGCTAGAGGCCAAGCTCCTCAGCGACATCACGCATGCTCCTGAGAGCGATCTCCACAAACTCTTCAAGGCTTAAGCCAAGCTTTTCACAGAACAGTATCTTATCCCTTCTAACGTTTCTCGCGAAATCCTTTGACTTAAACTTTTTCAACACTGTTCTAACTTTAACTTCTGAAAGCTTTTTATTTGGCATGACAAGAGCACATGCAACAATAAGCCCTGAAATAGCGTCAGCGGCTATAAGAGCATAATCAATTCTCTTGGAAGGTTCAACTCCAGTATGCTCATAATTGTGGGCTTTAATTGTCTCAAGCAGGTTATCGCTGAGAACACCCTCCAATATCTCAGCAGACTTCAAGCCATGAAGCTCAGGCCTATCCTTAGTATACTCATAGTCAATGTCATGTAGAATACCGACAACCTCCCAGACATCAGCATCCTCGCCAAAATACTCAGCCAAGCCACGCATAATAGCTCCAACAGCAATCATATGCTTAACAAGACG
>DRAE01000076.1 GCA_011041895.1 Candidatus Bathyarchaeota archaeon | reverse complement strand
CCATCGACTATTGCAAACAACCCTTTTTCCTCGAATGGCTTGACATCCCATCCAAACTGTTTCATGTTTATTCTTACCTGAACTGGATGCTCTTCAAGTGCCACGTATATTCCTGGCTCCTCATACTCTGAGACACCAGCCCATAGATACTGCATTCCCATTATTGTCTTTCCTGTTCCAGGGCCTCCTGCGAGAAGTACAACATTTCTCTTTGGGAAGCCACCATTCAGAATTTCGTCTAGTCCAGGTATGCCCGTCTTGATGCGTATCATTTGCTGCACCGATACAATATTAGCGTCAAGTTTTATATCAATTGATACAGTTCCTTGTATGCTGTAATTGCCGCCACTGCACCTTGACTGCAGGCCGTCACTAATTGCTTTACAGGATGCCATGTAACATCGCCGGCAGCGTAGAGTAGTTTAACACTGGTTCGTTGAAGATGATCGGTGACTATGAATCCTTTATCATCGAGCTCAGCCCTTAATGGCTTCACTAATTCACTGTTTGGATTAAGACCAATCGCTATGAAAACAGCTGAAATTTTGAGTGATAAGAAGCTTCCATCTTTAACGTTTCTTAGGGCAATTTCTTCAACGCGTTTATGTCCCCTTATCTCGTCAACTACATAGCATGTCAGGAAGGAGATGCCCAACTTTTTAGCTTTTTCCACGATGATGGGGTCCGCCCTAAAGGTTTCCCTCCGATGTATAACTGTAACCTTGCATCCAATCCCTGATAGATATATTGCCTCTGATAAGGCGGTATTTCCTCCTCCTATGACAGCCACATGCGCACCTTTAAACAATGGACCATCGCACACGGCACAGTATGAAACACCCTTACCCTCTAAGGTTTTCTCTCCTTTAACATTTAACTTTTTTCTCGAGGCTCCAGTGGCCACTACAACAGACCTAGCAGTATAAGTGCCTTTTGTAGTTTGTATGTTAAATTGATCCCTCTCCTTTTCTATTTTAGTAACCTTTTCAAATTCCCTTATTTCAACGTTTTCTCCAACATGTGATACAAGTTTGTCAGCTAAATCCTCCCCGCTGATTGATTTAAAACCTGGATAATTCTCTATCATTGGTATTTTAAGTAGAGTTCCTCCAAGAATGTTCCTCTCAATTAAAATTGTCCTAAGACCTAATCTGTGTGCGTATAGTGCTGCTGATAGCCCTGCTGGGCCTCCTCCAATTATAGCTATGTCGTACATTTGATATACACTACAGGTCTGGTTCTATTACTATTATGCCTAGGCCAACCTTCACCCATGCCTTTTCATTTGTGATCAAGTATTCTCCTGTTGGGGGGTTGGTTATCGGGAAGAATAAATCGCTTAAATGCACGATTGTTATAGTTTCAGCTTTAATGGTTACATTGTATATGGTTTCCCATCCCTCGTAATTTGAGAGAGCTGCATAAACTACTAGGTAATATCTGAGCTGTTTTAGCAGTACATCAAATTTCAAGTAACTCTCTATGCGAACTTCTCTCTTGACTATGTACCCTGAAAGTGAAACTTCTATTGTTATTCTATATGTGATTGTTAGGACTTGCATTTTGAATTCGGTTGGTTTTAATGTGGCATGTGGAATCTCGTAAAATTGCATAGCCACTTCAAATGAGACATTGTTAATAGTTATGTTGCTTAAGTTTGTAACTATGGCTGAAATATCTCTTGTGAGCTCGATTAATGTCTGGTTTGGAATTATGAGTTTCAATGTTACATTGCATGGGCTTCCATCAAGTGGTAACATAAACGGCTCCGTTATCTGAAAGTTTATTCTTTGACCTGTGATGGTCTCAGTGGCGCTTCCGTCTAATGTGTATACTTTGATTGACACTTCTCTAAGCTGAACCTCTGTCTCTCCCTCTACTGTTAAAGGTAGTGAAACTTCAATACGTAATGTGAACTCAAGCGTCGTCGGCGCAATTTTCCTGACATTATAAATGTCTATGATAGGGCCTAGCCTAAGTGCACCTGTGTCAATTGTAAACTCCATACTACCATGATCCTCAAGGTTTACTTTCAACCCATACATTTGAACCGAGAAATTAGCGGAGTAAGTTATCGTAAAGGATGCACAACCATAATCCAAGTTTTCAACTATGAACTCTATAAGCTTGGAGAAGTTAACGTTTTCACTATATAGTGCTAGCGTAGCATCTTCTCCAGCTGGAACCGTTATTGGCTCTCTAGCTGTTAGCTCGGTTAATTTGTGTTCTGCAAAGTGCACGGATACATTTACACTTGTGACAGTGATGCCGTCTTCAAGTGGATTTTTCAGCTTGACTTTTACAGTTAAACTGTTTAGGTCTGTTTCAATCATGTATATTCTATATAGGGATTTTATCGTGAAATTGGTACTGTACATTACGAGAACATCCATTGAGGGCAGTGTCACATTAAACATGCAATTAAAAACTTCTATTACAGCAGATATGCTGGAGAGTGTAATAGTAGCTTTTCCGTAAGTTACTAAGTCTCTCACTAGTGAGGACGCTTCTTCGAGTAGATGTATATGCACGGTAGTCTTAGCAGTATGGTATCCTTCAACCGTTACATGGAGAGTTTCGTCAATATATGCTATTTTGGATCCCTGATACTGTACAATTGCTTTAACCTTATCTAAGCTTAGGGTGAGGCCTAGGTTATTTGATATGGTTACGCTTGAGAGGGCCTCTAGGTACCCTGAAAGCTTCATTTCCTCTATGCTGAGGGAGAATGCCTCTGCAACAGGCAGATGTATTATGAACTTTTTCTCCCCTATGCTAGCTTTAACCGTTGTGAATAGGAACGTGGATTCAGCGACTATGTTCTTACATGTTACAGATGATCGACCTTGTGAAATAATGTCATGTATTATCGGCTTCAGGTTCTCTATGTTCTCTATCTGCATTGTAAGATTGAATTCTGAGCCGTCTCTTATGAGAATATTT
>DRAE01000091.1 GCA_011041895.1 Candidatus Bathyarchaeota archaeon | reverse complement strand
GAGTTAACTATGACTGAATAAACTGCTTGAATGGAGTCTATATCTGAGTGATCTATTATTAAAGTGCCATTATCCATGACGAAAATTCCTGGGGAAGATGTGTTGAAGACAAATTCACATTCTGATATTATCAGTGTACCGTTATCTTTTACAATCACCCTTCCTCTACATTCATATTCAGTTTGATTTATGATGACAACGCTGTTCCCGGAAACTATTAAGTCTCCATTTTCCTGCGCCTTTACGGGCATGGGGTTCGAGACGAGAACTATCACGAGCGTTATTGACAGCAACGCTGTAAGTGTTATGAGCATTTTTTCTCTCATGATTCTCAAAATAAGAGAATAATATTTTAGAAAATATCTTTAACAAATTTCTCCCGTAATGGCAAAGATATAATTTTACAAGTTTAAAGTATTTTATTGGGAGTAATGCACTGGAGGCACTTTATAAAGGAGTTATCCCAAGTTCATAAATTTCTAAAGGAAGTTTACGACATAAAGGGATTTGACTCGATGACTCTCTGGGCATTTATAATAGCCTCCTTCAGAGACGTATATCACGGGAAAATAAGTGTTGAAGATGGTTTGTCGGAGCTTAGGGTACTGCTTACTAGAATCGGCGTTCACATGGATAAAGAGGTGTATGAAAATCTAAGGGAGATTCTGAGGAGATCAATTGAAAAAGTTCCTGAGAAAAAAGAGCTTGTAGATAGAAAGCAAAGGCTTCTAACAGAATTCTTTTAGGAGTTTAGCCAGAGTAGCGGATAATTTTTCACAGGATTTTTTGACAGGTGAGCTTATAGGGGCTCCCATCCCCACATTTTTAACCTGTATGCCTATCATGTAAATTCCCTTAACTTTAGTGGAGGCTGCCAAGTATTCTCCAATAGCTTTAAGTGAAACCTTGTGTGTTGAGATCGTAACCGTATCTTCAAGAGAGTCTATAGACGATATAATCACGCTTCCAGGTTTTAACCCTGTTTCAACAGCATCTATGAAGATAATTACATCCGGGTTAAAGTTTACTATGGTGCCGAGAAAGTTTTCAGGCGCACTTTCGGCGTTGACCACTAAGAAATTATCGCGTACACTCCCTTTGGCATACTGTTCTATGAGCGATGCGACATATGGGCCAGCGGCATCGTCTCCGCGGAGAGGATTACCGACTCCTATTATAGCCACTTTGTTTCCGTGCAGTATCTCTCTCAGCTTATTTTCAAGATTCACTCCTTCACTCTCTTTAGAATCCATAGTGCTATGCCTAACAGTATTAGCAGGAATATTATTACAGCCCACACCTCGAGTGAAATCCATCCAATTACAGGAATCTTTTTGAGAGTTTCTCTAATTCTTTCTATTATGATTGTGAATATCGAAGGCTTTTCGACTGGTCGATATACATCGAATGTATCTGATTTAGGTGAAGCAACAGTGATCATAGTGTATGAAGTTAATCCCTTAAATCGTGCTTCACAGACCACATAATATGTTCCAGTTGTCAAGTTATATATTGGAATTAAACCTCTCCAGTTTCCTTTTCCAATGTAGTTTAGAATGCTCTCGTAAACTACCTCATTAGACTCGATGTTTACAATGTAGACTTTAACGCAACCTGCAAGCATGTCTGGATTTAAGTCTCCTATTTTCTTGCAATACATTGACAATGTAACTCCAACTGATTTAAGAGTTTTCAGATATGTTATCTCAGGCTTCTCTACTACAAGCGTATCATATTCTATGACTGTGACGGATATCTTGACCACTTTCCAGACCTTTACATCTTCTCCATTGAATATTCTAAGCACGTACTCTCCCTTGCTAAGCATCAATGTAGTATTCCATTCTGTGGCATCCTTACAGTACTTGAAGGAGCTTATAACCGATGAGAAAATGTTTTCCTGATCCTTCGATGACTCCGTAATGAATACATCTATGAAATTGCTTTCAACTGTATACCGATCTCCATCCTCATATACGTAGGCTGATAGAACTTTAACTGAAACATTTAACAGCATATGATCTCCTTCTTTGATAAAGTAGTGGCTTATCTTGTATAATGGAAACTTTACATCGTATGCAATTTCAGTGACCACTACCTTGCATTCTGTAAGTGATCCTCTTTCAACGCTTATGGTTCGGTTTATGCCATTTAGCCCGGGAGAGTATCCGTACACGGTTACTAGGTATGTTCCATCTCCCAGCGTTACTAGACATGATCCTTGACTGTCCGTGAAGACTTTCCTGATCAAGTGGATGCTACCATCAACGTATACATGGATTATTACTAGGCTTCCATCAGCCGGGTCACCGTTTTTATCCGTGACAGTTACTTTAAGCGTGCCATATACAGTGTACTCTATGGTTGATGTATTGAATTTGTTGGGTGGGACAAAATACTCTGGGCAATATATTGGAATACTTTGTCTCTTATACATGCTTGGATCATCTATGACATACTCTCCTGGAGCACTTGGAGATATTCCTGTTCCAAGATATGAGCAGTCGAGATGATGCCATTCATCCATCCAGAATTCATTCCAGTAAAGGTGGGTAGCATTTTCTATTATGGTTCTAGCAGGTATACACGCTGACCTGAGGAGAGCTGTCAATAGGATAGATGTTTCAAGTGGAGAGATTTTCTTGCCCCCCCTATCAGCGATCTCTACTGGCTGATAGCTGCTGGTAGTTGTTCTAGTGTTGAAGTTGTCTATAAGCCACTTGCATAGCTTCTCGACTGCTTCCATGATATCTGAGGATTGCCTAAGCAAGTCTATAGGCCTAGTATAGTTTGGAGTATCATATGTTGCATATAGGAGATATTCTCTCCAAAAAACTGTCTTTCCATGGATGTTGGTGACCTTCATTGGAAGCGTTTCAGGATATATGTATGGGTCCACTATGAAGTCATAGTATATGTTCTCAGGATATGGTTTAAACTCTCCGCTTC
>DRAE01000088.1 GCA_011041895.1 Candidatus Bathyarchaeota archaeon | reverse complement strand
TCTTCCAAGGCCAAAGACATACACATTTATAAACCTTCAAATGGAAGATGAGCATCTAATTAAAGCAATCTTTGAAAAATTGAAGGGACTAAAGTTTAAGGTGAAGACCTTCATAGACATGGCTACGGACGAAGAACATTTCACCCCCATCATAAGGCATGAAGTTAAAAAATTGACCATTGACAATCTCAAGGATCTACTTGAGCTTAGAAAGGTTGAGGGGAGGTTGGTTACCGAGAGGACGGTTGCTGAAACGCTTAGAATGCAGAGGTGTTATGGCATATTTGAGAATGGCAAGCTTGTTTCAGTTGCTCACACATATGTGAGGCTTCCAGAGATATGGGTCGTCGGAGGCGTGTATACGCGTCCAGAATATCGTGGAAGAGGATATGCTACCTCCGTAACCTCTGCCGTGACGAGGGATGCTGTTCAAAGTGGAGCTGTAGCTATGCTTCATGTGGCAGAGGATAATCCAGCCTATAGAATATATGAGAGGATAGGCTATCGGGAGATTGCAAGGAAAAAATGGATAATTGTCCAGTAGACCTAATCTTATACTGCAATGAATAGGATAAGGTTTCTTGCAACAGACGTCGATGGAACACTTTCAATAAATAGAGAGAGTGTTTTAATCGATCCAGCTGTGATAGAGATTGTTAGAAAACTTGAAAGCAAGGGAGTAATTGTTTCACTCGTGTCATCTACAGCGCTTCCAGTGGTTGCCGGATTGAAGAGGTATATGGGGGCATCCGGTCCAGCCATAGGTGAAACCGGAGCTATAGTGTTTTTCGGGAAAGATGAGGTTGCACATTTAACGGATAAGTCAACAAGGGAGATCGTAGATGCCATAGTAAGGGAGTTTGGCGAATACGTGAGAGAATCTTGGCAAAATGAGTTCAGATACCATGACCTAGCTCTCAAAGTTAAAAAGAAATATCTCAAGCGTAAATGGGAGATCTATGAGGAAATTCGGAGATGGGTTGCCGACAGATACGATGATGTAAGAGTCGAGTTCAGCGGATACGCTATTCATGTGCTTCCATCCAACATTGGAAAAGGGAAAGCTCTCAGATATGTAATGGATAAGCTGGGCATATCACGTGAAGAGGCCGCTGCCATAGGCGACAGCTACATGGATCTGGAGCTCTTTGAAGTTGTAAGCTTGAAGGCTGCAGTTGGAAACGCTGATGAAGAGCTCAAGAAGGGCGCTGACATCGTACTTAGAGGCGGAAGCTCCAAGGGTTTCATCGAGTTCGCAAAGCTGATTCTCGAATCCCAGCTATAGGCTGTGAGCTAGTTCTGCTTCTTTACTACAAATATTGCAATACACACATTATAATAGTCTCTGGCCTTGATTGATAATTCTCTCAAGGCTACACAGTATGTAAACATCATGCGGCATGTGCACACTAATTTCGAGACTGGAGCATTTTTCCACAAGTACTTCATAAAAAGATTAATGACTCTACAAAGCAAAATATGAATCTGAATTATAGAATTTGAAGAGAAATCATTATATTTTCTCTTTCTTCATGTCTTTACGAGGTAGGTGTCTCTTGTCTAGGTTTGTAGTTGTACCAGTTGGCTGGGGCTTTATGAGCATACATGAGAACTACTCTCCCAGCTTTACAGTGATCACCGATGGAGGAGCAATTGGTTGCTGCTATAGTAATGCGTTTAATACTGTGTTACGTATATTCCATAGACGACATTCCCCATGGATATGGATACTATCCCACATGGACTACGATCATTTCTCTATTGTAGCGAACCTAGTTAGTGACAAAGGACTACCTGAACCTTCGGCAATAATCTTACCCGCATCATATAGTTATAGTGCATGTAAAGATACGCTCATACATTACCTTGCTTTGGCTGAAGTAATAGCCTATAAACTTAGGATAAGGAGACCACGATACACTGATATATTCAAAATTCTTTCAAAATGCCACAATAACATAGGAGTAAGCAGTGGTACGGTTTTTTCAGCAGGCAAGCTGGAATACTTGATTGTTTGGCCTGAAGATAGTTATGCTAAGAATAAATGTCGTGAGCTACTCAGTGGCCTCAGACGAAAAATAGAGGAACTATGTAAAGATGACCCTAGATGCAAAGAAGTTGCGGAAGAAGCTATTAGAAGGATACGTTATGAAGTTAATGGTTTAAATGTTGAAGTTTACAAGGATCATGTTGATGTCTCTATTTTAAAGAAGGCTAGGAACTCCCAGAAGCCGACCATGTTGCCTCACTCAATGAAAGCAGTAGGCCCTAGGGATAGTGATGGAGAAACAAGTCTAGAGATGTTATTTGAAGAGGCCGCCAAAAAATTAAATGATCCTGAACTCTATGAACTTGCACGTAATGTACAAAATATACATTCAATAGGGTATACAGCCATGGTACACGATTTTCATTCTTCAATATGCACCCATATTTTGAGTCTAGACTCGTTGAACTGCTATTCCTGTTCTTGTGGTTTCAATAGGCTTTTACTACTCTATCTAGCTGACCTCGAAGGTAATGAGCTAAACATGGCCATAAAGAATTACATCAAATATACCTACCCGAGCAGTAGCGTCTTAATGGAGATAGCTCCACATCATGGAAACTCATATAGTAGACTGTTAAACGTGATCAAATCTTGCATTACATACATACCGCGGTGTAATATACATGTACCATGCTATTGGAAAAGGAAATGTCAATATTTGCAATACCTATGTAGTAAAGCAAAAGCATTCAGTCACATAATAGTTTCAAACCATAGCAAATTGATAGAGTTTAATGTCTGAAGATCCCAATAACTTGTAATGGTTCCTCGTAGATGCTAGCCATTACGCATTCTCAACTTCTCTTAATGATGCTGTAGATGTAAGCTGAGGCAGATATTGCCACGCCTAGAAGGATTATAAGTAATCCCCAAAGTGGCCACTGTTTACTATAGGGGGCAGGTTTCTCCGTGGTCTCTTTAACCTCAATTAGCCATGAAATGCTCAAGTTTATTCTAACGGTTATCTCATTTGCACCATTGTTGACAACTTTAACTGATATGAAAGATGGATAAT
>DRAE01000048.1 GCA_011041895.1 Candidatus Bathyarchaeota archaeon | reverse complement strand
TCTAATGTCAGGCTTTGTACTCCTGTTTGGGATGTTGATAGCAGATGCGAGCATTGGAGATACACGCTTGAGGTTGCTCGTTTAATAGTTGATTTTCTTGAGAGGAATGGTGTTTCAGAGTCTGTTTACCTTAAGTGGAGTGGAAATGGGTTGCATGTGCATATTCATGAAAGGGCTTTCTCAGATGAGCTTCTTTCAAAACATAATCCGCTTGACGTGGCGTATGCAACTGTAGAATATGCTTTAAGGCGTCTTGAAAGCGAATTAAAGAAGCTGATTTCAAGTTTCGAGTTTAGGAAGATCAAGATTGAGAATGTTATGGAGCTTAAAAGAGTGTATACAGCTCCTCTTTCACTGCATAGGAGCTTGGATGTTGCATGTGTATGCTTTAAACCCTCTGAAATTGACTCGTTTGAGATAGAGTGGACTAAGCCCTCAGAGTTTAGACATAACCGTGACTGGAGGAAATTTGAGAGCGGTGAAGCTGACGAGCTTGCAGAGAAAGCTTTGAGGGAGGTTGGCGGCTACCTTGCTAAGCACAGTGTAGTCTATGTTGAGAGAAAAGCTGTAGAGAGAAAGCCTAGAGAGGTGAAAGCTGGGATAGGTAGATTCCAGGTCATGGCCATTCTACAGGCTGCCAGATACTATGTCTTGAAGGGAGATCTTGAAAAGGCAAAGTCCTTTGGCTTGAACAGGGCAATCTTCTATGCATGGGCAAAACATCACAGGGGAAAGCGCATGGGGATATCCGGTAGAAAAGCCCGTGGAGAGATAAAGTTTACAAAGGTTTTCGGAGAAAATGTTCCAACATCAGAGACTGGATGGTACTGCATGGGTGGAATCGAGCAGCGTCCAATAGACTATGATAGGCAGGTAACTGAGAAGGTTAACATGGCCATGAACTATGATGAAGTTTGGAAGCAAGCTGTCGAGTACGTGAAAAGCTTTCCAGCGGGAATACTACAGGACCCACAGAAGTTCTTCAAGGAAGTATATGAGCCTGTGAGAGACACGTTTTTCAGGAAAATAGCTGAGGGAAAACTTGTCAAGGGTAAAAGCGTTGGACTGGACATGTTCATGAAGAAACAGTAGAGGCGTTGAAAAATGCTCCGCTGCTCTATCTGCGTGCTTGATGAAAGATTCTCTAAGATTGAGCTCATTGATGGGAGATACATTTGTAGAGAGTGCTTGATTTTCATAAAGTATCCCCCAGACTATGATAAGATGCTCAGAGAGGTTGAGGAGGTATTATCTAGAGAGGGAAACAATTACGATTGCATTCTTGGATTGTCTGGTGGAAAGGATAGCTGTGTAGCATTGAAGATTCTAGTTGAAAGGTTTAGGGTTAAGCCCTTGGCCGTCACCGTTGACACCGGCTTTATTGATGAAGTTGCCATGGACAACTGCAGAGAGATAACTGACAGGCTCGGAGTAGATTGGAAAATTGTAAAAGAGAATTTCATTGACATTTACAGGGAGGCATTCGAGAGATTCAAGTCCCCGTGCAGGAAATGCTCTAGAAGAATTCTAAGCATTCTGAGATTGGAAGCTGTTAAGAGAGGATTGAATGTTATTGTGAGTGGCCATGAACTACCATTTGGGCACTCAGCTATAAGATTGATGAAGGGAAATGTCAAGCTTGTCAGAATACTTGCACCATTCAAGATGAGGGAAAGTGAAAAAGAGAAGATTTTAAGAGAGCTTGGATGGATCAAACCAGAGCTTCCAGGCTACACTACAAACTGTCTAGTGATAGGCCCTGCAATAGTAAACTTCTACAACATGCATGGCTACAACTTTGAAATTGAGCGAATAGCTGCCCTCGTAAGACACGGCCTACTAGAGCGGAAAAAAGCACTGAAGCTGATAGAGAAGCCTAAAATCGATGAAAAACTTATAAAAGAACTTGAGAAGAGAGGATTGAAGCTGGAAAAATTCATTAATGATTTACGGGATAGTCTACTGTGTGACGATGATCAGGATAACTAACACGATAGAATATGACGAGACAAGGAGGATCATTAAAGTTAGGAAGGAAAAGTTAACTATGGAGGACACCATAGCATTGGCATTTTCACGTATTTTGGAGAAGGAAAACGTCAGATACGCGATTGTAGCAGGTTACGTCTCTCTCCTCTTCGGGAGAAGTAGAAGAAGCGATGACGTCGACTTTATAATTGAAAACATTTCACTTGGAAAGTTCGCTAGCTTATGTGAAAAACTGTTTAAAGCTGGTTTCAAGTTTCTCCACAGCAATGAAAAAACACTGGAAACAGTAAGGATGGCATACCATTCACTGGAAAAAGGAGATAGAATACGATTCACGTTCGGTGAATACCCTATACCTAATGTAGAAATGAAATTTGCCACAACTCGACTCGATAAGATTTCAATTGAAGAGAGCATGATGATCCACGTTAATGAAGATGTGTTGAGAATATCTCCTCTAGAGCTTCAGATAGCGTATAAACTGTATCTTGGAAGCGAGAAAGATGTGGAAGATGCAAGGTTCCTATATAAACTGTTTAAAAATATCCTAGACGGTGAAAAGCTTTCAAAATGGTGCAGATTACTGGATGTGAACCTGAAATGTCTAGAGAGCTAATAGAGGAGCTTGAAAGAGAACGTCGTAGAAACTTCATCGACAGATTAAAACACGTTGACTGGGAAGTCGAGCAAATTTTAAAAGATCACAGGAAATGGTTTGAAATTCAAGCTGAGTGGTCAAAGAAATACTATGAAGCCCTATACAGACAAATGGACAAAGATCCAAAATTGAAGAAAATCATAATTGAGAACATCCTGAGAGGAGACCAATCAGGAGAAAAACACATCACATTCAAATAGTATACCACTTCTACAGTTTCATCCTATACACAGTAGAGTTCCATTCACTAAAATAACAAAAATCTTTGAATCATGGAATAGCAATCCACAATGCATGCCTGGAGATGGATGGGCAATCTTGAGATACTTAAACCAGTAGACTTCACCATCATAGCTTAAAGCAACTAAGCCAATGAATGGGGAATAGAATGGGGCCACCATGAGAAAGCCATTGCATCCAGCTGCAAAAAATGTAAAGCAACCCAATATGGAG
>DRAE01000020.1 GCA_011041895.1 Candidatus Bathyarchaeota archaeon | reverse complement strand
GAGGTTAATCTTCTAACTAGCCCATGGCCACCATATATGCCAACTACTATGGCTTCCTCACCTTCTCTTAGGAAAACTAGTGGAATCATGTTGCTTCACTTTTCCATTTTCGGCAACTATAACATGTTCTGCCTCACATATCCTAAGAGAGAGCTGATATCCTTTCACACTTATCTCGATGGGATCGCCTAATGGAGCTCTCCTTACAATCTTAACCTTTGTACCGGGTAGAAGTCCTAGATCCATCAATTTTCTCCTTACAATGGGGTTTCTAGAGTTTATCCTAACGATCTTGAGTTCCAGATTTTCTGGTGCATTTGATAGTCTTTCGTATCTAGAGTTCATGGCTTAAGTTTAGAATAATCAAACAATGTTAAATAAATCTAACTTTTCTCTTCTTCAACTTCTCCCGATAGTATTTTATAAGTTTTTCATCAACGTCTTTCTGAGTGATCTTAGAATAGACATCGATCATTTTACGGGTTTTCCATCCAAACATTAGCATCATTTCCTTCTCTGTTAAGACTTGATGCTTGTATAGTGTAGTTGCTCTAACGTGCCTGAGCAAGTGTGGGTACACATGATATCCTGTAATCAGTGAAAGTTTGTTGAACATGTAGGATATGGTTGAGGGTGGAATTGGTTTTCTAATATTTCTCCTAGCTGGGAACAATGGAGCTTCAGGGTCATTTTTCAGGGGATGCCTATTTATATACTCTTTCAACATATCCGCGAACATGATCACCCTAACTTTTCTAGGCTCACTTTTTGAACTTCTGAGGGTTATAAGGGCGCCATATTCGTCGAATTCAACATCTCCTATCTTGACTGCTGAGAGCTCTCCTTTACGGGCTCCAGTCTCATACATAACTGCAAAAAATGTCTTAAACATTGGGTCATCAATTGCCTCCAGAATCTTGAATACATCCTTTTCAGGTATTACCTCGGGAAGCTTTTCCCTCACTCTTGGAGTTTTCAAATTTTGAAGTATTTTCTCAAGTCTTTCACATGTGCTTTTGTCCTCTGTTATGGAGATCACGTAGCCTAGGAATTTCCTAAGGGCCATCACATATGCAAGTAATGTTTTGTCACTTGACTTAACGCTTAGATCTGCTAGGAAAGATTCGACATCATCCCATGTTAGACTTCTCACATCGAATGATTCACCTTTTCTCTTAATCATGTCTCTGAAGAACATGCCTATCCTATTTAGGTATGTATATCTTGAGGCTGGATTCTTTCCCTCGGTTAGAAGAAAGTTGTTGAACCGTAAAAGCATATTATGCAGGTGTCTAGGTAGGAAATTTGAGTATCTATTTAAGAGGGATTTGACTGTTGATTCCGTATACTGCAATTTCGCCCCCTCCGCTAAAAAGCTGATTAAAACTAAGTGAATAGCACATATATTATTCAGAAGGCTGATAGATACAATAGAGAGCATGGTGGACAAGGATACTGTACTTGAAAAGTTAAAGGAAGTTTATGATCCAGAAATACCATTTAATATAGTTGACTTAGGCTTTATACGAGATGTTGTAATAGATGAAAATGGAAATGTAACTGTCAAGATGGTTTTAACCTCGCCTTTTTGCCCTATGATGAGGTATATTATTGGAAATATTAAATCAAAAGTACGAGAGATTAAGGGAGTTAATGAAGTTAATGTCGTTATTCTGGATGAGAGATGGAACCCTGATATGATGAGCGATGAAGTAAAAAAGAAGCTTGGCTTTACAGACTAGATCTTCTCCTCTCATAATATGGTTTAATTCTAATTTTTATTGGTTCAATGCTGGTGGAGAATTTCACTAGTGAAGTAAACTTTGTTGTAAGCGCTTGTATTTCCTCCCTAGTAGTGTTTATGTGTCTTGCAAGGAATGAAGCATCCTGTGGATGTGGGCAATGAAAAGCTATTATCGTTGCAACGTTGGAAAGTGTAATGTCACTGAAGTCTCTTGGCTTCTGGGATGCAAGTAGAACTCCTACCCCATATTTTCTAACTTCTCTCAGAAGCTGATGAATAGGGGAATCCCTGTAATCCATTCGATGAGCTTCATCTAATACTATGAACTGATTTATTGCATGAGACTCTCCTTTTCGCACTATGTCATGCCAGAGTTTCCTTATTAGGAAGGAGGCTACAAGAGTCTTTAGCTCATCCGTTGGAAGCTCTTTTAACTGTATTGCAACAGTAGTTGTGAAAAGCTCTTCAAAGGATAGTGTCGTCGACTTAGAGAAGACTCCTAAGTCAAATATCGGGTAAAGCTTGTTCATTAACTTTTCAACAACTTGCCTACTTAGTGCAGAATCATTCATCATCTCTATTAAGTTGCACTTTACATGGTCGAAGGAAGGGGCTTCAACATCGTAGACAACCTTCTTGTCAACTGATATTCCAAAGTCTTCATAACTTGTTCTAATGGCCCTTCTTAAAACGCTCTCTTGCTGGTACCCCAATCTATATATCCGTTTAAAGATCGCGACTGTAGAGTATATTATGTCTATTGGACTCGTTCCCTTATAGCACTCGAGAGGATTTAGAGATTCATTTCTCATGTCAACTACTTTTTCAGCTACTTCAGTATATTCGTTATGGAAGTCTATTATGATACATGGAACGTTAGCTTTTGAAAGCTCGTATATTATGGCCTTCAAAGTTTGAGTTTTTCCAGTTCCACTTTCACCGACTATAAGCAGATGCGGATTATTTTCTTTATATGGATCCCAAAAACACAGTTGACCAGTTTCCACAGCTTTACCCAATGGAATATAAAGTGGCCTAGTTCGAACTTCAATCTCCTTCCCACGAACTTTCTTAACGGTTTTATAAGATGAGATCTTTCTCTCTGGAATGATTATTTGCTCCTCACCTTCAAGTTTAAGAATCCGTGTTTTCTCAAAGAGTCTCTTCAATCCTCTTCTGAATTTCCATCTCGATATGGCTCCATTTCTTGAATAAAGCCATTCTTCGAGACTTGTTGCAACACTTAAACGCACTCTATCCATCTGCTCCTGTACATCTTCTATACTTTTGCCATAAGCCAAAATTACTCTTCCATCGGGAAGAGTTTCTATTAGCCCTTTAGCCTTTAACTCTCTAAAGCATGTATTTGAAAACTTTTTAAGCATGTTTTCGGTTAACTTGAG
>DRAE01000041.1 GCA_011041895.1 Candidatus Bathyarchaeota archaeon | reverse complement strand
TTGTTCCCGGATTTTGAGAGCTTTAAAGAGTATATTTTCTCACTGTACTCGGAGAGTGCTTAACGAATCGCTGGAAGAACTCGATTTCCTTTATTAGCTCATCAGCTTTATAATGCCCCCTAAGGTCTCTTTTCCAGTCATATGGTAGTCTCCGGAATATTCTCCCCATGATTCTCCGATCCATGACTATGATCACCCCTTGGTCATCTGGTTTCCTGAGAAGCCTACCAGCGGCTTGAAGCAATGTATTTATGCATGGAACTATGCTTGAGTATTCAAAGGCTTTATTCTCACCGAATTTCTCTTCAAAGTACTTAAGCTGTTTCTCATAGATTTCATCTTTCTTGGGATATGGAAGCCCGACAATGATCACTCCATCAAGGAGAGTTTTTCCAACATATGTAAGGTCGATTCCTTCACTAAGCTTCCCCCCGGCTACAGCCATTAGAACGCAGTTTTCCTCATCTAGAAAGGTTTTAATAACGTCCTTTACCCTAGTTGCCCTGTCTTCTACAATGGTTTCCCTTTCAAGCTTACCCATGTAATCAACAATGTTTTTCATAAGCTCATAAGATGGAAAGTATATGGCTACACGTCCATCTATACACTTAACGTATCTACTTAATCTCTCAGCAATTTTCTTAAACTCCCTCTTACTTCTCTCCTCAAATTTCGTGGTGACTGAGAGATCGGCTAAAATGAGCCTATTCTTTTCACTATAAATCGATGGAATACTGTAGGTTTCCACTCTAGTATGATCTAGGCCAAGTATGGACGTGTAATACTCAAAATTCCACAGGGTACCAGACATCATTATAAGAGATTTAGGAGCATTCAGAATTCCCGAGACATTGCTTGACGGGTCAAGACATTTAACCCCTATTCTTGCAATGTCATTCTCCTTCACAACATAGTAGACATGCGATTTTTCATCGCTTAACGAAATAAGTGAAAGGAAATCTCCTATCCTGCCAAGATATGAAACTGGCCTGACCCCCTCCTCAATCTTCAATGCACGGATAACTTCCCCCCATTCCTGGAGGTCCCTTATAATAGTCTCAATCTTAGCATCAAAGCAACTCTCAAATAATGCAATAACTTCCCCCTTACTTAGAACCTTTGGCTCGTCGCTTGGAATATCCTTCGTAACTTCATCTAACATGAACTTAAGATTTCTTAACTCATTTTCGAGATTACATTGATACTTGATAGATTCTTTCACGGCCCTTTTAATGCTGATTTCAGACATCTCATCGGAGGAGACATCAACTGAATACTTTGGAAGGTTATGGGCTTCATCGATAACACAGTGAATATTTTCTATTCCAACCCCGATTTTCTTTAGAAGAATCTCTCTTATAGGCTCCACTATAAGGTAGTTATAGTTTCCAACAATTACATCGGCCTTGTATGCCATTATCTTCATCATCTCATAGGGACATAACCCCTCTGCTACGCATCTCTCATAAAATGAATCCACATCAATTGGCCCCGATCTTCTAAGCTCAACACATAACCTATAAGCTTTATAACTTGGTCTCCACGCTGAACCTATCTCAGTATAATATGGACATGCCTTCTCCCTTCTAAGATGTCTACAAAATGCAAGGAAATCCTTGTATCTTATCTTTCCAAGCTCAGGTCTCTCCTTGACAAACGCGCACATATCTCTTCTACTCTTAAATATTGCAAGTACAATGTCTTCCCCACTTTTCTCCCATATGGCTCTAAGCTCCCTACTGTAAATGTCTATCTGGTTTTTAGTTCTAGTTAAAGCCATTAAGCTTGATTTTTCCATTCTACGTGTCAGCATGTATGCTACAAGAACCGATACAGATTTTCCAATGCCACATGGAGCTGATATAAGCCCTATCCTTCCATTTTTCATTATGTTATAGGCTATTCCAATAAGCTCCAATTGATAAGGCCTAAAATTAGAGTATGGGAAAAACAGTTGGATGAGCTCTTTAAGATTTGTTGAAAGCATTACTCTCTAATATGCTTTGAAATGAAATCGTCTATTATATCCTTCAACGTCGGTTTTCCACGCTCTTCAAGCTCATACTTTACATGAGCCTCAGGCTTGCTGATTTCCATGATTCTCTTCAGCTCTATAGGTGTTCCAGCGACAATGGTATCACAGTCAACAGCGTTTATAGTTGCCTCAAGCTCCCTGATCTGCTGCTCTCCATACCCCATCGCTGGGAGAACGTTTGCCATATGCTTATACTCTTCAAACACCTTCCTAAGCGAGCCTACAGCATATGGCCTTGGATCAACTATCTCCTTCGCACCATACTTCTTAGCAGCTATATACCCCGCCCCATATGGTAGTCCTCCATGCGTTACCGATGGACCATCTTCTACGACAAGCACTCTCTTACCTCTTATCAGCGATGGATCATCTACTGTGACCGGTGATGCAGCTTCCACTATAACTGCATCTGGATTGGCCTCCTCGACATTCTTGCGAACTATCTCAACATTCTCCGGCGGTGCCGTATCAACCTTGTTTATCACTATGACATCCGCCATTCGCACGTTTATCTCTCCTGGATAAGATGCAAGCTCATGCCCTGGCCTCATTGGGTCAACCACTGTTATCAGTAGGTCAGGCTTTATGAATGGAAAGTCATTATTTCCTCCATCCCATAGAATAACGTCAGCTTCTTCCTCAGCTTTCCTCAGTATAACCTCATAGTCCACCCCAGCATACACTATATTCCCAACCTTGATATGTGGCTCATACTCCTCTCTCTCCTCTATAGTGCACTCATGCTTATCCATATCCTCAAAGGTTTCAAATCTCTGCCATATCTGCCTTCTCAGATCTCCATAGGGCATTGGATGCCTTATCACGGCAACCCTTAGCCCAGCCTCCTTGAGAAGTTTACTTACTCTCCTTGAAACAGTACTCTTTCCAGCGCCAGTCCTAGCAGCGCATACAGCTATCACCGGCTTTTTACTCTTAATCATGGTATCCTTTGGACCAAGCAGCTTAAATGTTGCACCACAGGCCATGGCAATGGAAGCCTTTCTCATGACCTCATCATAGAGCAAGTCACTGTACGCTAAAACAACATCGTCAACATTATATTTCTTTATAAGCTCTGGAAGCCTCTCCTCCTCATATATTGGAATACCATTTGGATAAAGCTTCCC
>DRAE01000028.1 GCA_011041895.1 Candidatus Bathyarchaeota archaeon | reverse complement strand
GGAATAATAAGTACTCTATGCTTAACCATCTTTTCTAAACCTGCTTCACTTAGAGTTTCTGCTATTAGATCTGGTTCGAATTTTTTGCCGGGGACTGCACACTCAACAGCTATACCCTCAGTGTCGATAACCAGTAAATAGCCATTAACTTTAGCACTTTCAATGTCTGAACTCACCAGCGAATAAGTTAATGCATAATTTCCTGTCACAAACACTGGTGATTTCTCATCAGGACTGCCTAATGTCCTTAATCCAGGGGTCACAGCTACAGGTCTTCTGGGATCTGTATATAGATTGAACCTCCACATAACTAGCGGTAGATATACCCAGCCCTCAAGCGAATGCATAATTAACAAGTCGGCATATCTGGTCATTAGCATGGTGGCTGTAATGGTTTCCCACCACATCTTTTGCTGCGTATCACCGTCAATCATTTTCCAAGCTACAATGGGCGTACCTATTAATGGAAATCTAGCAAATTTATAATCCTCATTGCACGCTTTCCACCTCAGTTTGGTAAATGCATTAATTGTATATGCCAATCCTTTGGATCCGGTGAAGGTTCCTGGGTCTAAGGCCAAGTCTTCGATACCTAGCTCAAGGTATGTATTTACTAAAGAAACTAGCATGTTTAGATCCCCAGGACTAAATAGCACGACAGGGGCCCTATGTTTCTTAACAACATCAGCCATTTCTTTCCAGTTATCTTTTGTAGCTGCGTAAATTAGGGGACTGGCGTCTGATAAAACAGATAAGCCTGCTTCAATCACTTTCGGGTTTAGTGAACATAATATCAATGGTAGATCAGTATTTTCGGATACAAATTTAACTGCTTCTCTATATTTTTCAGGATCGTTTGTTACCGATCGTACAGCTAGTAGATCTAAGTAAAGCTTTCTACCAATATATTCGTACTCAAAATTCTCTACAAATTCTATTCTCTTAGCAATTTCCTCTTTAGACATCGAGTCATCAACGTCTATAGCTATTGGAGTCGGATTAATGTATGTTAATTCATGTCTATGCATGACGTATTCGCCGCCGATTTTTACTGTTTTCTTAGCACTTTTTATCTCGATCTCTCTGACCATAGGACTTAGAATGGCTTTTAGTTTTTCGTAGCTTTCTTTATACTTTGGTTCTTTAAGTAACGGTTTACAGAGTTCTAATTTTGTTTCCATGTTAACAAGTTTCACTGCGAATGCCATGCAGTTCTCTTCACCGCATTCTTTGCAGTTTGTTCTTGGAAGCAATTTATATACTTCTATTGGGCTAACTGCTTTCCAAGGCATTCACATTCACCTCATATCTTCCAACTAACCCAATCCATAATATCCTCAGCTTTACCCAATTCGCCAGACATTAATACTTTAACAATTTCGTTGACTGTTTGCATTGTTAACGGATGCATAGTCATAATGTAGTCTGCCCCTGCTAGAATATTGATTATTCCGGATAATGTTTCCCATAATGGTGTCCTAATCTCCCTTGGACCCCAGAACGGATCCATCTTTAACCACGCTTCTCTGGCGGCTAAAGCGTTTGTAACTCCTGTTGCCAATGGCTGCTGTAACTCAGAATCCCCTTTTAACGCGCCTAATCTAGCTCTTTCCATAACGGTGAAACCGTAGTCAAGACCGTACCCAATTCCGGCTGTGTTTGTATCCATTAGTATTCTTTCCTTAGGTAGATAATCAAATAACTTTCTATTCAATTCTCTTGCTTTGTCTAGATCCATTGGTGTAAACGCGATTACTATGCAATCCTTATTTTTGATATATTCGCAGACATCTTCAAGCTTCATGTCCAAATTCAAAGAGTTTAGTACTATGCGTTCACCTTCCGCGACGTCGGCAACCGCCTTGAACACTTCAGGATCCTTCTCTGGATTTCCACTACCGCCCACGGTTATTGGAACCTTAACAGCTTGTAAAACCTCCTCAACTACTTTAGCTGCTTCACGTGGAGATGTATCCTTGATGTAAGGATCAGTACTTATTAAATGTAGATTTATTAATTCGGCTCCAAATTTATCGACCCATCTCTTAGCCCATTCAGCAGGGTCATCCATGACGTCTTTGATATATTGCTTAACGGCTCTGGGTAGACCGATTCTCATATCAAATACATCTAGCCCGATAATGGGTCGATGCGGCATTGCTTCTTCAGCACCAACCAATCTATATACTGGTGGCAGCGTTTCTCCACCTACGACTAATGTTCTATCTCTAGTTCCACCTTCACTCTTTGTAGACCCTATCTTAACTTCATGGATTTTACCCACAAACTCGAACTTCGGTTCTTCAAACTCCGTAGTTAATATCTCTTCTATCACCTTAACCTCTTCAGCGACGGCAGGTGCCATAGCTTGTTCCAATATTCTTGGCTGCACAAGGATCTTTAATTCATCAGCTTCAATAATCACATCTTCGAGTACGAGTTCAAATTTACCGTATTTCTGAAGAGCCTCCGATAGCCCTGAGGATATTAACCCTATAATGTCAACTGATAAACTGCTTTTATCTTTCTTTTTCTCAGATGCCGCCATCTTAATCACTTCCCTCTAATAATTAATTTTTTAGCATAAATTCTAACATTTGTCAGCGATATTGGAATACCAGTCACAGCTGCTAGTTCTTCAGGGATCACTTTCGCTTCTTCAGCTGCCGCTTCAGCCTCAGCAATCTCTAATTCTTTCCATCTCTCCACTACTGGGTGGCCTTTCTCCTCGAGAAATTGCTTCAGCTCATCTACACTTCCCACATCTTTCTCGGTAGCTATTTTGTCTATTAGATCCGGTGGAATCGCGTCTTTTACTCTTTCTTTAAGCTCTGATGGCAACCATACGATTCTCTTCCAGCCTCCATCTGCTTGTAAGAATTTCCTTGACCTCATGTATTCGATTGACAGTCCATGGAAACCATCTACTTGTCTTCCACCAGCTGTTGAGTCAGCTATTTGACCAAATGTTAATCCATTGACTGTAACGCCTTTGAATCCACGATGGACAATACCGAATCCGTCAACTTCCGGTATATAAAATGCTGCTGCCTCAAAGCAACCACATGAGGTGTGTGGATATCCGAACGCTGTATATAACCATACGCGGGTGACTGCTCCGAATGTTTTTTTCGCAAGAGCCTCGTTTGCACCACTATACTCGCCTTTCACGGGATCTAAACATTCACCTTT
>DRAE01000149.1 GCA_011041895.1 Candidatus Bathyarchaeota archaeon | reverse complement strand
GTTACACTGCATTCATTCTCCTTGAGAATCTCCACTAAAAGCCTATCAAAAACAATCTCTCCAGAGTTGTCGCATAGGAGGAGAATATGTTTTCCATGCATAAGTTCAAAGGCTCTTTTAGTGTCATCAAGTCTAAAATTGCTTCCCTCAAGCATTTCAGACCATTGCTTAGGATTGAATTTGTACCCTGCTACACCTGGATCAACTAAGTTCCCGAGACACGACACAATACAGGCTCTCCTAAATCTCCCGTAACTGTCATCAGCTTTCTCAATGAACTCTCTTGCATACGGTAAAAATTTCAAAGCATACTTGTTTGCTTTTCTTCTATAATCTGAATATGGGTCATCTAAACCAGTTATCTCCTTCACGTATCTGAAGGCGTGCATTGCTATAACAGGGTTAGGTACATCTTTTTCAACGTATTCAGCCACTATTCTCAGAATCTCTGAGAAGGCTTTAAGCATTTCTCCTCTATCGGATATGTGCTGAGAGATTTCCCTAAACCTAACTTTTATTATGCATGGTATGCATTCAGGATGTATCCTCATTTCTCAAGCACTCTCGCAGCTTTGAAAGTTTAAAGATATTGAAATACCTTAATAACTTAAAATCATTTCCAGCTTTTTGACCATGGAGACGATCAAGGTAGATGGTTCAATGTACGAAGGTGGAGGTCAAATTTTAAGGATGTCCATTGCCCTCTCAGCAGTGCTTGGTAAACCTGTAACTGTTTATAATATAAGGGCCAAGAGAAGCAATCCCGGACTTAGAAGACAGCATATCACGGCCATCGAATCAGTTAAAAAGCTTGTAAACGCTAGGACAACGGGTCTAAGCATTGGCTCGATGAGAATAGAGTTTATTCCAGGAGAGATTAGAGGACGTGAACTTAGACTCGACATAGGTACTGCTGGATCAACTATGCTTGTTCTCCAATCTCTAATGCCCGCTGCAGCATTTGCTGATAGGGAAACTAAGATATGGATAAGAGGAGGAACTGATAATCCAATGGCTCCGCCAGCGGACTATATAGCCAGTATTCTTATTCCCTTCCTCCATAAAATGAGCTATGAAGCTGATCTCAAACTCGTTAAAAGAGGATTCTATCCAGCTGGTGGGGGAATCGTTGAAGCTCTCCTGAAACCAGTTAAATTTCTCAAGCCAATTAACTTAACCGAGTTTGGCAGGATAGAGAAGGTGACTGTTTTCGCATACAGTTGTCTGCTTCCCGGGCACATAGTTGAAAGAATGTGTAGAACTGCTTGTCAAATGCTAAGAGAGCACGGACTTGAAAACATTGAAGTTAGAAAGGAGATTCTGTACAGGGCCTCTCCGAAATGCTCAGTTAGCCCAGGATGTGGCATAATGATAATAGTCAAGACTAACAAAACGATTCTGGCATCCAACAGCTTAGGTGCACGAGGAAAACCTGCTGAGAGAGTGGCTGAGGAAGCTGTTAAGGATATTCTTCACGAAATCAACATGGAATCGGGTGTGGACAAGCATGCGGCTGACCAGCTCATAGTCTACATGATGCTGGCAAAGGGAGAGTCAGAGATTTATACTGGATCCATGACAATGCACACATATACATGCATTAAATTGGCTGAAATGTTCGTAGGAGAGCACATATTTAGCATAGACGGCGAGGTAAATGCTCCAGCTACGATAACGTGCAGAGGCATAGGGTTAGAAAACAAATATCTAAGCTAACTCAAATTCACGTAGAAGTTTCAAAGCCTTTCTCTTGTTTCTCTCGTTTATCTCCACAACTACACATCCTCTACCAGGTTGGCCATAGAGCATTGCTGCCCCCTCTTCTCCCAATATGGTCACTGGAAACGCTAGCAAATCCTCTTCGCCGTCAACCTTCACCACGAAATTTCCCTCTTTGCTTAATGCCTTCATTATCGTGTTCCATGCATCTACAGTTATATATCCTGCAGGATTTCTAGTCTCAAGTACCTTATATGAGCTTGGAATATCAACTTCAAAAGGTTTCCTCTCGACTTTTCCATCGATAACTATAAGCTTTGGTCTGATACCTATTTTTAACACGTTTACTGTAACATAGTCCCCAACTACGTAGATCCTGTGATATCTTGACAATACCCTTGAAGTAATGGTCTCATATACTCTACCCTTAGGCTTCCTGATTTCCTCAGTCAGCCTCTTAGGCATCTTAACATCCTTGACAAGTCTCATGTCATCCGTTATGATTACCTTACTCAAATGCTTTTTCAACTCCATTTTAAACCTCGTCAGCCTATTTTTTGAACGCCTAACATAATAGTTTATAAGTCCAACAAGGTCACCAAGAATCTCCTCCCTTAAAGTGAGCTTACCATTCAGTGCCACTGGAAAAGATAGAAACTCGCTTCCAGCAATTTCAACTACAACCCTAGATCCCCTTTTAACAGAGATTATCCCAAGCTTCTTGAATCCAGCAGCTTTAGCGATTGATATTAACCTATGTGCGGCATCGATGTTTTTGCATGCAATGTGAAATATAGGAGGTTGAACATGTATCCAAACGTTTCCCTCCTTTATCTTTGAAAAAGCAGATTTAAGCTCCTCAAGCGTGATCTTCCAATGCTTCTTGAAAATGGGAGTTGCTAGCGGTTTGTATCCTATGTCGTTTGGAAGTTTAATGATAATAACCCTGCCGGAGCAGCTGCTAAGCGTACAATACTCATCGTAGCTATTTATGATATCCAATACTTCAATCACATCGGGATCAACTTTGCCCCTGACTATATGAAGTCTAAGTGTAGATAAAACCCTTTCCTTGTAACTTTTCCAGTGCTTTTCTTCCATGATTATTCTAATCTATATATATTGCCCCTGTCATTACAATTTTTCTAGAGGAGTCAGTTATGAACAATTATGATAGCATTAGCCACTTCATACTGTCAAACAAGCATTTAAATGCACATGGTACTGAACTCCTATCAGTTATAGGCTTCCTGTCCAAAGTCAAGCCATTGGATGAAAGTGGAATTTTTAGATATCCTCTTTCAAAGGAGAATATAATTCACAACCTTAAATTGCCTAGAGATGACGCCTCTAAAGCCCTAGACTACCTTGTAAGAGTAATGTATCCTCGTCTAAGATACTCGCGCATGGAACCAAAAACTTCGATACAAGCTGACAAGATAGGTGTTCCAGAGGAAGCTATAGTTTGTTTAAGTGGAGATG
>DRAE01000137.1 GCA_011041895.1 Candidatus Bathyarchaeota archaeon | reverse complement strand
CCCGTCATTTCATACACTTTTTAACAGAAATGTTTTCGCTATTTATTTATGTTAGCGGTTTAGAGGTTGCTCTTATACTCTACATATAGCTTATTCAATTCACTTAGCCAGCTATGTAGCCGCGAGGGATCTTTTGGGAAGTTTGCACATAATTTCTTAGCTTCTTTCATATACTTTGCAGTTCTTCCAAGCTTAAGTAGAAGCTTTAGGTGACCTAATCCTCTAAGGACACGCGTTGCTTTATCGGTTATATTTAGCTTCACTTCTCCTGTGAGACTTGCCCTGAGCACATCCTCCTCCTTTATGAGCTTTTGCCTCATTCCATGGTTTAACTCGTCGTTTGTGCATGTTTGTAGGAATAATCTGAATATGTCTAGTCCAACTTGTTTTGAACCATACTCTTTCATATACTTTATGGGGTAGCTCCATAGAGTGTTTATTGAGAAGTCTTCCTTTTCAAATGCTTCGACAGCTGTTTCTCCAGATAGTCTACCGCTTAGCATGCTTGATCCTATTCCTCCTCCATGGATTGGGTTCACAGTGTATGCAGCATCTCCTGCAAACATCACCCTGTTCCATGCAAGGTATTCAAACGGCCTACGTACGGCGACTACTCCTCCACCACCGTGTATAACTTCTCTGTTCTTGAGTATGTCAAATTTCTTAATGATGAATTTGTCGTAGATTTCTTTTGGATTGATTTTCTTGCTCATCTGTATTCCAAGTCCAACGTTTATAACGTTCTCTCCATGGTTGAATATCCAGATATATCCTCCGGGAGAAAGCTCTTGATTTAGGTAAATGTGGCCGAACTTATCTGGTATTGGCTCCTTCACTTTAACTATTTCTCTATAGCATATTTCGAGGTCTGATATATGTGCTGTTGGGCTGACTCCAATTAAAGAGGCCAACTTTTTCCTAACTATTCCATTCATTCCACTGGCATCTATGACCACACTTGTAGTGACCTCCTCTAGTTTACCGTTTCTCCTATATTTTAGCTTGACTGCATCATCTGTTACCACTACATCTCTTACATTTGATGAATCGTATAGCTCAGCTCCCCTGTCGAGAGCATATCTTAGAAGTCTTTGCCCAAACTCTCTCCTGTCAACTACAAAGCCTGAATATTCCTCTGACGCGACCTTGAAAACTGTCTGATCATCCGGGGAGTGAACCATTATACCCTCCATTATATCAGCTAATTCCTCTCCCTTTGGAGTATCAAGATTTAGCCTTTTAAAGTGATGTATTCCAACGGCATCGCCACATGTCTTTTGACCTATTCTCTCCATTGGCTTTCTCTCAATTATGAGGGTTTTAAGCCCTTTTCTAGCCGTGCACTCTGCTGCAAGGCAACCGGCAGCTCCAGCTCCGACAACTATTACATCCCATTTCACCATGCCTCATCTCTCCAATAACGTCTATGATTAAATTCTGTGGCTTTGTTAAATGATATTAGTATGCCTTTAATAAGAATAAAAAGCGGGAAAATTGAACTTGAAATTCAAGCTGAGACTGTTGCAGAGATAAAAGAGCTTCTTGAGATAGTTAAGGACTACATCGAGAAAGCTTCTCCTATTGAACTTCAAAGGGAGGCTGAGGAGGAAATACCCCATGTAACGGCTTCAACCTGCAGGGAGGCTATAATCAAGCTTCTTTCAAGTGAATGGGGTAGGAGGCCTCGTACACTCAGAGAGATTATGAAGGCTATGGAGGTAAATGCGATATACTACCCGGAGAAGACTGTGACTGGGATCTTGACGAAAATGGTGAAAAAGGGGTTACTGAGGAGAAGGGAGGGGGCTAGAGGCTACGAGTATTGGCTTCCACCGGGAGCCGAGGTTAGCTAGACCATGTCTCAAGTGCTTTTCTAAGCTCTGGATGAGTTTCTGCATACTCTTTAAGGCTGATGCCTCTCATGCAAGCTTCTATGGCTTGCCTTATGGCCAATGCTCCAGCCCTTGGTCCATCTGGATGCCCATGGCATCCTCCTCCAAACTGGAATACTGCATCTACTCCAAAGACTTTGAGAAGTGATGGAATAAGTCCTGGATGAAGGCCCCCGCTTGCAACTGGAAATGTTTTCCTGATTCCATTTATGTCTTTAAGTAGTGCATCTCTGGCGTCCAATGTCTCTCGTACGTCAGCCTCCATTTTACCTATGCCAGCTGTTCCCACGTGCAGCTGATCTCCTCCAGCAAGCCTTATGAGCTTGGCCAGTACAACCATTCTGATGCCATGACGCTTGTTTCTTGTAAATGCTGCATGCATTGCCCTATGCACATGTATCGGAACATTGATCATTGGATCCTCAGCTAGCATCTGTAGCATTGGTATTCCCGTTACCACGGCATCTATCATGAGCATGTTCGCACCGTTTTCAAGAGCTTGATCAACTAGTTCTATGAGTGTGTATGGTGTTGAAGCTGAGACATTTACTGCATAAAGTACCTGTCTTCCAGTTTCCTCTCTTGCCTTATCCAGCGCCTCCATAACCTTTGAGACACGCTCCTCAAGTGGGCAGAATTTCTGGTTTACCAAGGTTTCATCGTCTTTTATGAAATCTATTCCTCCGATGGCAACCTCATATGCTACTTTAGCTGTTTCATCTGGGTTTAATCCTACTTTCGGCTTTATTATTGTTCCAATGTGGGGTCTTTTTTCACGATTGGTTCCTATAAGTTTCCTTATATTCTCTATTCCAAATCTTGGGCCTGGAAATTTTTTGCATATTTTTTCCGGTATATGTATGTCAAGTAGCCTTACATTCTCAAGCTTTGATAGCCCGAAAAGGTTTCCAGCGACTATGCTTAGTATATTTGATACACCGCCATACTCTATGTCAAATAGCTCAACTGGAAAAGCTACCCATACTTTCCTGACTTCCTCATCTACCTTAAAAACTTTTCCAGCTAATCTTTTAGCTGACTCTGTTAGAGTGTATACTTTAGTCCATGTACCTATCGACTCTTCTTTCGCTATTTCAATTCCAGCCTTTAAAAGTGGTAGGTTAGACTCGATATAATATTCGGCTACAACATAGTCTTTTGGGCTAATTTCATCCCCTTTCGCAACAAATATCTCGTCCACATCTATCACCTATATGTCATATATTTTTCGAGAAGATCCTTTGTAAAGGACCAGCCAAACTCCTCCTTAAGTATCCATGCAGCTGCCTGAGGTGGAATCACACCCTTCTCGGTTATTATGATATCT
>DRAE01000142.1 GCA_011041895.1 Candidatus Bathyarchaeota archaeon | reverse complement strand
TTCACACGACACAGAATGCTATGGTATCTATTTCAGAATCGCAGCTGTACATTAGCAATGATCTAATCATATCTGGATCATCTAATGTTGCAATCTCTGACTCAATGGTTTCATGTGCAGTAACATGCTATGACGAGGCAAATATAACGTTTAAAAACGTCGATAGAGTCCCGCAGATATCGATATATGATTCGGTAGTAGGTAGCTTAGAGAGCTTAAGCTTAGATATGCTTCAAATAGAAGGTTCCATAGTCATTCGTGGAACCCACTTAACTATCAGTCAATTATCGATCAGTGGTGGAAGTATTAGGTTAAATAGCTCAAACATATACACAGCGTCTCTCACCATGGGAAACATGACGCTTGAACACTCAGAAGCCTCCTATGTCAAGCTTCTAAGTTCTGGTTGTAGCTTAAGTGTGATTCGATCGACAATATCAAATGGAATATACATTCCAGTATATGAGCTCGACCATCTAACAGTTAAGGTTCGCTCAGGATACATAGAGGAATGGCATAGTATTGAAAACATATTTGGAGTAGGTGTAACCCCCACCGTTTTCATATATCACTCGAATATTGAAAGTTGGATGTTCGAGGTATCAGATAACGCAATACTGGAAGTGTTCAACTCCAGCGGAGTTAAAATTTACGGCCATGGCAAATCTACAATCATGGCATTTAGATCATACATACTTGAAACATCGTTAAGAGAGTCAGCTGAAGCCTTTCTCTATCAATGCAGTACAGAGGAGATATCCGCCGAAGATCAGACATCTATTGTACTAAATGAAAGTAGAGTAGTTTCAGAGACTATCATATGTGGTGAAGTTAATGTAACGATGATTTCCTCAACAACGCTGCTGGGGTCTAACAATACTCCAAACATAATCTACCATGTCAGAATATACTCATCTAATGTGAGACTCTATAGGTGCAATATCAAGTTCCTCTCAATATACAGCTCCAACGTCAAGATCGTAAACTCCCAAGTTACATGCCTTCACAATCATATGTCAAACTCAACGGTCATTCTCGTAAAAAGCAATGTAGCATATAACTGCAAATGCCTCAGAGTAGAAGTTGTATCCTATACAGGAGTTAAAATTAAGGGGGCTGTTGTTGCTGTAAGATTCGGCAATGTGTTTGTATCAAATGTAACAGACGAAAACGGCTATACCATTCTAGAATTCATACCAGTTGACACAACAGTGTTCATAACAGTTGCAACAGAGGATTTCAGCGAAAGAGTTCAGGTATCGATAAGTGAATGCTCTAGCATCACAATCGAAGTCGGGCCTCCTAGGATAATCAACATTAAAATACATCCTGAACGCCCAACGGACAAGTTAAACACAACAGTCACAGCTACACTCTATGATCCATCGGGCATAAACTATGTGAAGTTAATGTATAAAGCCGCAAATGAAGCTTCATGGAACACAGTTTACATGAGCAGAGTAAATGACACAACATTTGCAGCCGATATTCCTCCATATCCAGTCAATACCGTGGTTAAGTTTTACATTATAGCAGAAGACGCTTGTGGACAATGGACTACAAGCGATGAGCAAATTTATGTTGTCTCTCCATCAGATCTCGAGCCTCCATTAATCTTGAAAGTGTACTGGGAGAACATATATGAAAACGAAACAATAATCCTATACTGTAAAGTATATGATGAAAATGGAATAATGAGAGTGGTGTTCCACTACAGGATAGGAAATGGCCCATGGTTTAATGTTACAGGAACAATTTATCGGCCAAACGTTTACAAGGCGGAAATTCCTGGCCAGAAGGCTGAAACTAAAATTCAAATCTATGTTGAGGTTTGGGATACATACTATAACAGAGCAGTATCCGAGACATACACTGTCACAGTTAAGGCTAGACCAATCTTCACGTCGCTTGCATTCATAATTCCACTGGCAATGGTGGCCGCCATCGTCATAGTTTTAATAGTTTCAATGCTTATAAGCAAAAGGAGAGAAAGCTATTGATAGAATACGTGATTCTGGGCCTGATACAGGGGATTCTTGAATGGCTTCCAGTAAGCAGTGAAGGAAGTCTGGTTCTAATAATAGTCAATGCCCTCAAGATAAATTTTTCAACAGCTATTTCACTATCAATATACGCCCATCTAGGAACAGCGTTAGCTGTAACTGTGAAATATAACAGAGTTTTCAAGGAGACAATACTTCTAAGAGACCAGGAAACATTTAAGCTGCTTACAATGTCAACGCTTGGAACCTGTATTACTGCAGTCCCCATTTTACTCTATGGCTTAAAAAACATAGAGTTTAACGAAACAGTGAATGTCTTGATAGGTCTATTGCTGATGCTGACGGGAGCAATACTCCTAATTGGAAAAAAGGCACACTACACTCTTAAACGTGAAAACCCTTCCATAGTGAATTATTTTGTTCTTGGGCTGCTTCAAGGATTCGCCGTGATGCCTGGTTTAAGCCGCTCAGCTATAACTGTCTCATATCTGCTATATAGTGGGTTGACGCCCAAAAAAGCGTTGAAGTATAGTTTTCTGGTAAGCGTTCCAGTGGTGTTGGGTGCATGCGTTCTTGAGGCAGTTACAGGTGAAATTTATCCAGTCAGCATCTTGATTTGCCTCACTGTATTCTCGTTTATTACAGGTTTGCTAACTATGAATGCCCTCCTTAAAGTAGCTGAGAAAGTTAACTTTGGAATGTTCTGCATTTTCTTTGGCTTACTAGCTTTACTGCTAAATATTGCTTAAAAGTTATCTTTTACAGGATCGAAATATATTATTGGCCCACCCAGGATTGAGCCGCATGAGAAGCATGAATGCGGCTCCTCCAGGTGGGCTATACTTTTTCCCTTCCAATTAACATTTTAACAATTTTTAAGGCTCCGAGAACTTTCACGTTCTTTTTAATGAATATTCTGGCAGCTTTCCTAATTTTCTCAGCGTCTAACACATAGTCCTTAAGCCCTTTATCACTTTTCTCATATTCAACGCCTCTAGCGATTACAACTGGAATTCCTCTGTTAGTTTGACCGAAGAGTAGAGCAGATGCACATGCAACTTCATGAACCACAAGATCAACTCCACCGTACTTTGGTTTCCCAAACCTATCCAATTCTCCAAACTCTCTTGTAAATGGAAGTATTCCAGAGCATCCTCTACATAAATCAATGCTTCCAAACGCTGGGAAAACCTCAGTGTCAGCTATTATGACTGCAACATCTTTTCCAGTAAGCTTTCTAATG
>DRAE01000032.1 GCA_011041895.1 Candidatus Bathyarchaeota archaeon | reverse complement strand
CCTCCCGTGAACGCGTACTTGAACAGCTTTCCCCTGATCTCCTTGTACGTGTCTGTCAGCCATATGCATACTTCGCTTCCAGTTGTACTCATTTTCCCACGTGGATTAAGAAGACCTGGAAGAAACTTTGAGAGTATGGCTGATGGCTTAACCAGTTTAAGCTTTGGAGCAATGTCTCTACACAGTCTTATGAAGGGATCTTGGTCTACCCCAATTGGAATTATTACTGGATGAGGCTCCGATAGAAACTGTGGTATTAGTAGATGGGCACATTGAACCGCTGGATAAAATATCCATCCAATGTTGCTTTCCTCTTTTAATCCAAAAATTGCCTTTACCATACTGAATGTTATATGCCTTGACGCTCTACAAGCATACTTGTAGATGTCTGTAAACTCGAAATCTCTAAGAACAAACGTTTTCCCGGGTTTGAACCCCAAGGCTAGAATGTCCAGTATATTTTCCATTGCATATCTCTCAACTTCCTCTAGGGAGAGTTCTCTATGTACACAGAATTTCTCATCGTCTGAAATGCATATATACACATTAACTCCCAGCGTTTCCTGGAACCATCTCGCCATTTCAAATGGTATAAGATGGCCAATGTGCATTCTACCTGAGGGCCCTCTGCCAGAAACTATTGAAAGCTTACCGGTCTCCTTATATGTTTCAAGTGCTTTGTCAAGGTCTCTGTGAGCGTAGAAAAGCCCCCTTTCAATGTATATGTGAAGTGGTTTTGGTAACTTCTCAAGTACTTTATCATCTAATTTCTCGAGCCCAAACTCTTTCAGAAGTTTCTCATAATCTACTTCCCCGAGAACCTCCCATGGGGTTACTGTACCCGGCATACACATCACACCTTTGACATTACCTTAATAAACTCTCTGGTAGCAGCTTCAGGATCAGATGCCCTTGTGATGGCGCCTCCAACGATTATTATCTTGACTCCAGCCTTTACCAGTTTGAGGCATGTATCCACCCTTATTCCACCAGCTGCTGCAACTGGTATTTTGACGCTTTCAACGATTCTTCTAATCTTATCTATTTTCTCATCTATTTCCTCGCTTTTATCTCTTTGAACATCTATTCCAGTATGTATGCAGATGTAATCTACTCCAAGCTTCTCAATCTGTTTGGCGCGTTCAAGTAGCTTATCCTCTGGAACATTTATTAGGTCAACCATTATTTTGACACCGTATTTTCTACCGCATCCAACGGCATCTTTTATAGTGTTGTCATCTGCTGCACCTAGTATACATACTACATCTGCTCCAGCCTGAGCAGCTATCTCAGTTTCCATCCATCCAGTATCCATCGTCTTTAGATCAGCTACGATCACTGCGTAAGGTAGCCTTCTTCTAAGCTCTCTTACAGCCTTCATTCCCTCGGATTTAATAAGCGGTGTCCCAGCCTCTATCCACTGGGCACCTCCACGAGCTGACGCTTCAGCTATCCTTATTGCATCATCTAAGCTTCTCAAGTCTAGTGCAACTTGTAAAACTGGCCATTTCACAAGTGGAGGAATATCCAGCTCCTCGAGCTTTTTAAGAGATGGGACTCCATTGATCCATCCTCGAACCCTATAATACTCCGCTAGAAGCCTTTCTAGTGGAACCGTGCTTCCAGCTGCTGGCCCTTTTCCAAGCGGGGTTTTAATGAAGCGTTTGGGAAGCGTATCTAGTTCAGGGCCTATTCCCTCTCTTAAATTATAGAGTCTCTCGAGGTTGTATATTCGCTCCCCTATTCTTGTAAACTCATCTGGGTCAATGTAGAAGCCTGTAGCAGTAGTTAATAGCCGTGCATATGCATCTGGTTCATAGTTTAACGTGTTAAAGACGGCTAACGTGTTGTATTTGCATATTATCATGCTATCTATTACGGCAAATATGTCCTGCATTCTCTTAACAAGCTCAGCTTTCCCTTCCACTTTCCTTGGATCTAGAAATCTTGGGATGCTGAGAATTTCACTCATTATCATATAAGCTCTCAGGTGGCAGCCTCCTCTATTTGAAGTTGCATATGAGAGAGCTTGACCATAAGCTCCTCTGGGATCATATGCGGGAAGTCCCATTCCTTTAACGTGCATGGCATACTCCTCAGCATTGTACTTCTTTGCGAAATACAGTGGACCCTTACTGAGCTCAGCTCCAACTCCTCTCTGGTAAACAATGTCTATAATTAGCTTAGACATTAACTTGAAGTCGCCCCATGAAATCTTTCCATTAAGTCTATCCTTTGGAAATATGCCTTTTTCCGATAACTCCATTAAAGTGGCTATCACATTTCCAGTAGATATCGTATCGAGGCCATATAAATCGCAGAGATAAGCTAGATAAGCTATTTTTTCAAGGTCTAGAAGCCCACAGTTTGCTCCAAGGGCCCACACGCTCTCATACTCTGGACCCTCGAAGACAATGTTGCCTTTCTCAGTTTTGATTAAAGATACTTTTCCACACGAGATAGGGCAGCTTATGCAAGCCTTTGACCTGACCTTTAAGCGCCTTTCAAATTCCTCTCCCGAGATTTCCTCTACAGTTTCTAGAAAAGCTTCTTGGAAGTTTCTGACAGGGTAGAGCCCAGCCTTATTTATCAGCTGTGTTAGAAGATTTGTACCGTATCTTTCAAGGCTGTATCCAGTCACTGGATGGCGCTTTAAGACGTTCATTAGCTTTTTAACTTCATTCATGAACGCATATGGGTTTGCAACCGTTATGTCCTTGCAGCCCTTTGCAACTATGGCCTTCACCTTTTTTGAGCCCATTACAGCTGCTAGCCCACCTCTTCCAGCTACCCTATGCTTGTCGCTTACTATGCATGAAAAATAAACCATGTTCTCTCCTGCAGGGCCAATACATAAAATTCCAGCGTCACAGCCATATTTTCGCTCAAGTTTTTCATGGCATTCGACGGTGGTGCTTCCCCAGAGGCTTTTTGCATCTTTAATCTCTACTTTGCCATTGTCAAGGACTATGTATACGGGATCATTTGAGGAACCTTTCAACACTATACCGTCGAAACCTGAATGCTTAAGCCTAGGTCCAAAGTTTCCACCGCAGTGGCTATCGAAGACTGTACCTGTTAAGGGGGATTTTGATGACACCGTGAATCTTCCAGAGGATGGAGCAGGGGTTCCAGTTAGTGGACCTGTCATTATAATGAGAATGTTTTCTGGAGACAGTGGGTTAACTCTCTTTGGAGCGTTATCAAAGATTAGCTTAGCAGCGTAGCCTCTTCCACCTACATATTTACAT